>JACQDO010000318.1 GCA_016201085.1 Hyphomicrobiales bacterium
GAATGACCAGCACCGCGCCGGCCAGACGCGGCATGGCGCGCGCTACGCGCACGATGTCGCGATAGGCCAGCACGACCCCCCGCATGATTGGCAATCGTCCGCGCTTCGCCATGGCTGCCAGCCCCGATTCAGTGCGCGCCCAGTCTAGACCGATTCAGCGGCGGTTTCAGCGGCGGCGGGGGATTAGCGTTACCCAGATCGCGCATGGCGCGGTCCCCCTTAAGACCAGCTCAGTCCAGGTCCCAAGGCCGCCGCCGCGAGGTGTGACGGATATGGTTGATATAAATCTCTCCGGCTTCAATGGCGTAAAATATGAAATAGCGGAAGCGCGGCATAACCACGACACGACCGTTGGGTTCGTCGACTTCGCGCCCTGGTACGGCGCCTGCCCGATTTGCAATGCGCGATCGATTAACCGCGTGACGACGCGCGATGCCGCCGCCGGATTGTCCTTCTCGATGTAGGCGTGAATGCGCGAGAGGTCGTCCAACGCCGGTCGCGTGAAGCGAACCTTCATCCCCGATGGCGTCGATAAAACGCCTCCAGTTCCGTATCCGACACGAACTCGCCGCGACGCGCCGCTTCCATGCCTTTGCGCACCGCCGCGCGCTCGTCGTCACTCAGGCGATAGACGTCTTCGTGCCAGCGCACGATCTCGTCGACGGTTTCCGCCACCTCGCCGAGCAATTCCTCGGGCAATGCGGCCACGCGTTCAAGCAGGTCTTGGCGCTTCGGACTCATGGCAGATTCCTATCACATCGCCAGCGCGGGCGCATGTCTATCGACCGCCTCACCTCACTAACGACCGAGACGCACGGTCGAGGCCTTGTGCATGCGTGCCATTTTTGACACAATTCGACTCATGAAAAGATCAGGGAAGAAAAAGAAGAAAGGCTACGTCGACCACAGCGAAACGTTCGACGAGTTTCTCGCCAAGGACGGCCTGCTGGCGGAGACCGAGGAGTCGGCGATCAAGGAAATCATTGCCGACCAGATCAAGCTGGCGATGGACAAGAAGGGCCTGAGTAAAACTGCGATGGCGGCACGCATGAAGACCAGCCGCCGGCAGCTCGACCGGCTGCTCGATCCGGACAATCCGTCGGTGACGCTGGCCACGCTGCGGCGCGCGGCAAGCGCGGTGGGGCGGAATTTGCGGGTGGAGCTGGAGTGAATTGTAGCCCGTATGGAGCGAAGCGACATGCGGGAAAACGCATAGCATTGTTCACACGTCCCGGATTTCGCTCCGCTCAATCCGGGCTACGCTTGCTGGCAAACACGTTGTGACTTGTTCGGATCAAAGGATGTTTCGAAACATGCTCAAGAAATCGTCGACACAAACGACAGCCCGCGAGCGGAAAGAAACTTGGCATTTCATAATTTGCTCGAAGCAATGAAAGCTGATCTTCGAGGATAATGGAAAGTACAGCGCTAATTTTGCGGCGCTGGGATAATCAAACAGGAAACCCTCAACTCACCAACTCCCGCATCGCCCGATCCAGCCCATCCAACGTCAGCGGATACATCCGCCCTTCCATCAGCTGCTGCACCATCTTGATCGAATAGGTGAAGTCCCATTCCTTCTCCGGCACCGGATTGAGCCACACCGCCGCCGGATAGGTGCGCGTCACGCGCTCCAGCCACGTAGCCCCCGGCTCGTCGTTGTAATGCTCGACCGAGCCGCCCTGCGAGCTGATCTCGTACGGCGACATCGAGGCGTCGCCGACGAACACCACCTTGTAGTCGTGCGGATAGGTGTGCAGCAGGTCCCAGGTCGCGGTGGTGGCCTGGAAGCGGCGACGGTTCTCCTTCCACACCTTCTCGTACAGGCAATTGTGGAAGTAGAAATGCTCCATGTGCTTGAACTCGGTGCGCGCCGCCGAGAACAGCTCCTCGGTCGCCTTGATGTGCCAGTCCATCGAGCCGCCGATGTCGAAGAACAGCAGCACCTTCACCGCGTTGTGCCGCTCCGGCCGCAGCAATATGTCGAGATAGCCCTTGTGCGCGGTGCCGCGGATGGTGCCGTCGAGGTCGAGCTCCTCCGGCGCGCCGGTGCGGGCGAACTTGCGCAGGCGGCGCAGCGCGATCTTGATGTTGCGGGTGCCGAGTTCGACGTTTTCGTCGAGGTCCTTGAACTCGCGCTTGTCCCACACCTTGACGGCGCGGCGATGCGTGCTCTCGCCGCCGATGCGGATGCCTTCCGGATTGTAGCCGGCATTACCAAAAGGAGATGTGCCGCCGGTGCCGATCCATTTCGAGCCGCCCTGGTGGCGGCCCTTCTGCTCGGCCAGGCGTTTTTTCAGCTCCTCGAGCAATTTGTCGAGCCCGCCGAGCGCCTGGATCTGCTTCTTCTCTTCTTCCGTCAGATATTTGTCGGCCAGTTTTTTGAGCCACTCGGCCGGAATCTCGGCCTCGATGGCCTCGCCCAGCATCTCCAGCCCCTTGAACACATGGCCGAACACGCGGTCGAACTTGTCGAGGTTGCGCTCGTCCTTCACCAGCGAGGCGCGCGACAGGTAATAGAAGTCCTCCACCCGGCGGCCGGCCAGATCGGCCTCCATCGCCTGCATCAGCGTCAAATACTCGCGCAGCGTCACCGGCACGCCGGCGGATTTGAGTTCGGTGAAGAAGGTGACGAACATGGCCCGTGGTTTCGCGCCTCTCGGCATGGTCGTCAAGCGCTAGACGCGCCCGTTCTTTCCCTCTCCCCTTGCGGGAGAGGGTGCCCGAGCGGAGGCGAAGCCGAGCGAGGGCGGGTGAGGGGTCGGCGTCTCGTGAGGCACTGACCCCCTCGCCCGGCTCGTGCTCGCTATCGCTCCGCACTCGCCACCCTCTCCCGCAAGGGGAGAGGGTTAAGTGTACTTGCGGCTCGCCCCTAGCCGGGCCTACGTCAAGCCGGTTACAACAGCCCCAAGAAACGATAACGGACGTAAGGCCGGGGGGATTCAGAATGCCTGCGCGCGAGCGCGCCCAATGGGCGCTTGCCGTGTTCTTATCGCTCGCGTTGCTCATGTCGCCCGCCTTGTGGAACGGCTTCCCGCTGCTGCAATACGACACCGGCGGCTATCTGGCGCGCTGGTACGAAGGCATCCTGGTGCCGAGCCGCGCCGTGGTCTACGGCCTCATCCTCAATGCCGGCGTGCCGCTCGGGCTGTGGCCGGTGGTGCTGCTGCAATCGGCGCTCACCGTGTGGATCGTCGCGCTCATGCTGCGCGCGCACAAGCTGGGCAAACGACCGTGGCTGCTGCTCGGCACCGTCGCGGCGCTCACGGTCTGCACCACCCTGCCCTGGCTGAGCGCGATCCTGCTCACCGACATATTCTGCGGGCTTGGCGTGCTGGCGCTTTATCTGCTGCTCATGCGCGGCGATCTCATCGCGCGCTGGGAACATTTCGGCCTGATCGCGCTCATCGCCGTTGCCGCCGCCACCCACAGCGCCACGCTTGCCGTGCTGCTGGCGCTGCTGCTGGCGGCTGTCGTGCTTTTTCTCTTCGATCGCCGGCGCATCCGCATCGCCGGCATCGGGCGCGGCCTGCTCGCGCTCGCGCTCGGCGCCGCCTTGGTGTTTGCCGCCGATTATGTCGTGGCCAAGCGGCTGGCCTGGACGCCGGGCGGCTTCGCGCTCTCCTTCGGCCGCATGTTGCAAGACGGCATCGTCGCCAAATATCTCGACGAACACTGCCCCGCTGCGAAGCTCACGCTCTGCGCCTACAAGGACGAGCTGCCGCGCGACGCCGACGTCTGGTTCTGGGGCACCCCGCTATTCGACCGGCTTGGCCGTTTCGCCGGCCTTGGCGACGAGATGGAGGAGATCGCAATCAAAAGCGTGCTCGCCTATCCCGTCCTGCAAGCCGAGACCGCACTGATCGCCACCGGCAAGCAGTTGATCGACGTGCGCAGCGGCGAAGGCGTGGTCAACGACATCTGGCACACGTATGCGATCGTCGAACGCTTCACCCCGCAACTGGTGCCGGCCATGCGCGCCGCGCGCCAGCAGGCGGGCGACATCGGCTTCACGGCGATCAACCGCCTGCACTATCCGCTGGCGCTCATCGCCATGGCATTGCTGCCTTTGATCCTGTGGCTGGCCTGGCGCCGCCTTCTGCCGTCCGCCATCGGCGAACTGGCCGCCACCGTCATGCTGGCGCTGCTCGCCAATGCCTTCGTCTGCGGCGCGCTGTCCAATCCGCACGACCGCTACGGCGCCCGCATGGTGTGGCTGGCGAGTTTGGCGGTGGCACTCGCCATCGTCCGCAACCGCGGGCCCGCCCGCGACATTTCGCCCGCGCTCGTGTCCTGAACCAAATCGCGGCGCCGGCGTTCACATCGCGCCGGCTTGCCGCTATGGTCGCCCCGCCGGGGTAAGCGTCGCGGGATGGGTCAAAGGATGGTTGACGTTTCGATTGCCGGACAGGCGGCGCCGGCTGGCATTGCGGCAAACCCCGACATCAAAAGCAGCGTGCTGCTGCGGATACTGGCGAGCGCCGCCATGGTGCTGGCGCTGCTGCTGCCGGCAATTTGGAACGGCTTTCCGCTCATCTTTCCCGACACCGGCGGCTACGTCGAACGGCCCTTCCTCGGCACGCTCGACATGGGCCGCTCGGCGCTGTTCGGCCTTTATCTGGATGCCGGTATTCCGACCGCGTTCTGGGCCAACGTCATCGCGCAGTCGGCGCTGACGGTGTGGCTGATCGTGCTGAGCTTGCGCGCGCTCGCCCTGGGCGGGCGCCCCGGACTGGCATTGGCCATCGTGGCGATGCTCGCCATCGGCACAAGCCTGCCTTGGTTCGCCGGCCAGTTGATGCCCGATATCCTGTTCCCGGCGGCGGTGCTGGCGCTTTACCTGCTGGCGTTCCGGGCAGCTGAGCTCGCGGCCGGGGAACGCGGCGCACTGGTCGCGGTGATAGTTTTCGCCGTTCCGAGCCACATGGCAGCCGCCGGCATGTGCGTCGGCTTGCTTATTGCGCTGTGGCTGTTCGCGCGGCTGGCGCCGAACCTGCTGCCGAAGCCAAAGCTGTCGCTCGCCGCCGCGGCGGTCGTAGCCGGCGTCGCGCTCTGTCCGGTCTCGAATTACGCCATCGCCGGCAAATTCGTGTTCACGCCCGGCGGCTCCAGCTTCCTGTTCGGCCGCCTGGTCGAGGACGGCATTATCGCCCGCTATCTCGACGAGCGCTGCCCGGATGCGGCCTTGCGGCTGTGCGCCCACAAAGACGCGCTACCGGACGAGGCCGACGACTGGCTCTGGGGCGACAGCCCGTTCTATACGCTCGGCGGCTGGAAAGGCTACTCCGACGAGGAACGCGTCATCATTCTCGACACGCTCAAGCGTTATCCGCTTATGCACGCCACCACCGCCGTCATCGCCGCGGCGAAGCAGTTCGTCGCTTTCCAGACGGAAATCAGCATCGAGGACAACGGGCCCACGATCGAGACCTTCGCCGCGCAGACGCCGCAACTGGGGCCGCAATTCATGCGCGCGCGGCAGCAGACCGATCATTTCAGTGTAGCGCCGCTCAATGTCCTGCACGTGCCGATCGCCGGCCTGTCCATCGCCGGCCTGGCGCTGGCCCTGCTCGCGCGCCGCC
>JACQDO010000319.1 GCA_016201085.1 Hyphomicrobiales bacterium
GCCATGGCCAGAGCGCGGCCGGTTCGAAATGCGCGCTTGAAATATTTGTTCATCGTTGTGACCCCTTCCCCTGTCCTCGGGATCACATTTGTCAGAAAATTTTTTCAGTGCCGCTAAGTCGAGTAAGTAGAATTTACGAAAACAGAAGTAAACCAAGCGATGAATACTATTAAAACTCGAATAGAACCCAATTAAAATCGTATTCAATACCATTTGTCTAAAATTGTATACATTAATTGACTTAAAGCAGGAATCCCGCGCCCGCGCGGCACGTCGCGCGGGCGGCGTTTACCGCGATGAATTGTCTGGCTGGGGTGCCGGGCGCGGCCCGACCGGGTTGACGATCGGGGAAACAACGTCGCCGCGGCGCGTAAAGGCGCGCGCGCCATTTACGAAGCGGTGACGCTATTCACCGGTGATGTTGTCTTCGATGGAGTCGGGATGCTGCAGGCGGGTGAATTCGATGGCGAAGCCGTCTTCGATGTGACGGACCACCCGGCCCGGGGTCTTGCCGATCGTGACGGCGGCGCCAATGGGCGGCAGCAGGTCGGGAGCGATCGCGATCGCGGCGCCCGAAGCGGACACGTCGATGACGCGGCAGGCGACATTGGTGCCGTTCGGCAGGATCAGCCGTCCCATCGAATTGCGCGGTGTGAAACGGCCATGGCGGCGGTCTTCCGGCAAATTGAGGATCTGCCGGTTGGCCAGCCAGGTGAGCTGGGCGGCGAGCTTGTCGCGCTTGCGCGCGGTCGCCGAGATGGTCATCGCGAAGCCGTTGTCGAGCAGGCGTGCGATTTTGCCTTCGAGCCGACCGAGATGATCGACATAGGCGATGACGCGCTCACCCGGATTGCCGCACACCGGCGCTATAACGGCCATGCCGCCCGGCGACATGTCGATGACCTGACAGGGAAACTCGCGGCGGTCGGACAGCATATAACGACCGAGCAGGTTGACCTTGACGCGCTGATGCCGCCGGCGTTCCTCGGACCGGGGCACAATTCTGGTCTTGGTCATTGGCACTGCCATGGCGACTGGCATATCGGGCGCTTATTCCTGCAGCCCGTGACCCTATTAGGCCATCGTTAACGACGCGTTATCCGGTCCGCTCGCCCGATGGCGTCTCTCGTCCGCCGCTATAGACCACGAAACCATGACGCCGATGGCTGATGGCCGGGGTCGATGCGAACGGCCGCGCGACCAAACGGTCGGTTTCCGGTCCGATATGGCGCAGCGTGCCGAGCCTGAGCTCGACCACCGGCATTCCCCCGATCCAATAGGGCGGAACCAGGGGCGCCAGCACGCCGAGGGCGCGAATACGGGCGTGCCCGGTGTGGGCGAGGGGCAAGAGCAGCATTTCCATGTCGGTGACGGCGCCGTCGCCGGTGCCGGCGGTGACGCCGGCGACAACGCCCTGCATCTCGTCGTTGACGCAGGCGAGTAGGGCTTCGATTCGCTCGCGGCTGTCCTCGCCCCAGAGCTTGGCAAAGGCCTCGCCTTTGATCTCACGGCAAAACAGCGCGCAGACGCGGGTGCCGGCCAGGCGAAAGCGCAGTTCGTCGACAAAATCCGCCGCCAGCATGAAGGTATCGCCGAGTGCATGGCGGATGGCAGCCGGATCGATGTCGGCGCGATCGGGCGCCGCACGATGGCCTCGCTTCTGGTTCCAATAAGCATGCAACGCGCGCGTCGAGGGATGTTTCATGGCGCCACCTGTTCCATCGCGCTACGGCGCCGGCGTCTTGCTGTCCCCGATCGGGACAGCCGCGCTGGCTTTGTGCCGCGACTTCACAGGCTGAGCAGGGGGCGTGCCGGAAACGCCACTGCGCGGCCGGCCCTGCGAATTAATGTTAAAATCGCAATCGGGTTGCGGCGGGTATCGATTTGCCTATTGTCGCCGCCGATCCACACAAAGCTGCCAAAGGAGGGCGAAAGCCCTCCTTTTTCTTTGCTTGCGGCCAAACGGCGAGGCGGGGTAACTCAAACTCCCACCGGAAACACTTCGTGCAACGCGAACCGCTCTTTAATATCCCCTCGGCCGTGCTCGTTATGCTGGCGTTGATGGCGCTCGTGCATGTCGTGCGCACGCAACTGCTCAGCGAAGCCCAGGATATCGAGTTTCTTATCGACTTTGCCTTTATCCCCGCACGCTATGACAGTTCGGCGGTGCTCGACGGCGTGTTACCGGGCGGCTTCGGCGCCAAGATTTGGACCTTCGTCAGCTACTCGCTGATCCATGCCGACTGGACTCATTTCGGCGTCAATGCGGTCTGGCTGCTGCCGTTCGGCAGCGCGGTGGCGCGCCGGTTCGGCGCGCTGCGCTTCATCGCATTCTTCGCGGTGACGGCGATGGCGGGCGCCGCCCTGCATCTGGCGACCCATGCCGGCGAGCCGTCGCCGATGATCGGCGCCTCGGCGGCGGTTTCCGGCATGATGGCGGCGGCGATGCGCTTTGCTTTCCAACGCGGCGGCCCGCTCAACATGTTGCGCGCCGACAACGACGAGGCCTATCGCGTGCCGGCCATACCGCTCATGCGCGTGCTGAGCGATGCGCGCGTGCTGATCTTCCTGGGCGTGTGGTTCGGCATCAATCTCATCTTCGGGCTCGGTTCGCTGTCGTTTACCGGCAGCGATCAGCCGGTGGCCTGGCAGGCGCATATCGGCGGCTTTCTCGCCGGCCTATTGCTGTTTTCCTGGTTCGATCCGGCGCCAAAACGCACGCAAAATGACGACATTGCTGCAACGCGCCATTAAGCAAATGTGATCGAAGCGGCCGGCGCGCGGCTTGACGGAACCATGCTGCCGGCAGGATCGTTCACGTAAGCCTGGATTCGCGGGGCGCTCCCCGCCGCCGGGCTCAGGGAGACTGCCATGAATGTCAAAACAATCCTGGCCGCCAAAGGCGGCGACGTCATTTGTATCGAGCCGACCGCGACGCTTTCAGCGGCCGCTCAAATGCTTTGCAAACGCCGCATTGGCGCGTTGGTGATCCGCGGTGCGGCCGGGCGTCTCGCCGGAATATTGTCTGAGCGCGACATCGTTCGCGCGATCACCGAAAAGGGCGCCGAGGCTCTCGCGCTGCCGGTCGGACAGGTGATGACCCGCGACGTTATCACCGCCAGCGAGGATGAATCGATTGCCGACATCATGGAGCGGATGACATCGAAAAAATTCCGCCACCTGCCGGTGGTGTCGGGAGGCAAGCTGATCGGCATGGTGTCGATCGGCGACGTGGTCAAGCAGCGTGTCGAAGAGATCGAACGCGAGTCGGAAGCCCTGCGCGACTATATCCGCACCGCCTAGCGGATGATTCTGAAAAGCCCGCCCCCGGGGCTTGATCCGGGGGCGGAAACCAATTTTAGAATCGTGTGCAATCGATAGAATTCGGGTTTATTTGGCGACGCCGTTCATGACGTCGTGCCGCGACAGTGCGACGATCGCCTCGTTGATGGTGCCTATCGATTTTTCCGCCGCCTCGGCGCCGATGGCGATCGAGTCGTTGCCGCGATGGAAA
>JACQDO010000312.1 GCA_016201085.1 Hyphomicrobiales bacterium
CTGCGGTAGTGGGCCTGCGGATCGTCGGAAAAGCCCGGTGAATTCGGCCCAGGCGCCCTGGGTCGTCTGGCCGGCAGGCTTGTCGAAACCTTTTAGCGGCACGGGACTTAACTTTGTGGTTTGTCCGCACAAACTGGCACAAAACAGCCATATTAGCGACCGGAATGGTCACGGACCTCGCGGTGTTCTACTATAGAGCCCGTTAAGACTAGAAGTTGGGACGGAATTTATGAGTGCGGGTAGTACGGCCGAAGCGTCCATTTTATTCGGCACGACAGGACAAATCAGCGTCAGTCGCGGGCTCGCTGAATTCCACGCCAGGCGGCCGGTGTTGGTCACCGCCACGAGCGAAATACTTCTCGCTTTGCCGGTCGAAGGACTCGACGCGCAACGGCTTGCCGCCTTTGTGGATCTCTGCGCGCCGGCCGTGCCGCAGTTGGTCATTACCGCGCGGCGCGCGCTTGCGCTCGGCCTCCCTGCGACGACGCCGATGACGTTGCGGCTCAGTGCTCGCGATGGCGCCGACACGATCTTATCGCTCGTTGCGAATGCCAAGACCGCCGGCAACTTCGATGCCATGCCGGCCGGATTGGCGGCTTCGGCGGCGATACAACTTGTCAAGTTATCGCACGGACTGCCGGCGGTGCTGACCGCCGAGGTGGCGGCTGCAACCGATCCGCAGATCGTCACCGTCGAGGCGGAGGCGGTGGCACGCTTCGGCAACGAGGTGATCGACTCGCTGGCAATTGCCAGCGAAGCTTTGGTGCCGCTCAATTCCGGCACGCGCACTCGCTTTGTCGTGTTCCGCGATGCCATGGGCGGCAGCTCGGTCGCCATCATTGTCGGCAAGCCCGACGTCGCCGATCCAGTGCCGGTGCGCCTGCACTCGGCCTGTCTCACCGGCGACGTATTCGGCTCGCGGCGCTGCGATTGCGGCGATCAGCTCAAGCTTGCGCTGGCACGACTCGAAGAAATGGGTGGCGGCATCATTCTGTATTTGGCCCAGGAAGGACGCGGACTGGGCCTCGCCAACAAGATGCGAACCTATCAATTGCAGGATGATGGGCTCGACACGGTCGATGCCAACACCACGCTCGGCTTCGACGACGACGAGCGCGATTACGGCATTGCCGCGCGCATGTTGCAGATCCTCGACTGCACGCGCATCGCGCTGCTTACCAACAACCCGGCGAAGCTCGACGGACTGGCCAAGGCCGGCATCGCAATCGCCAGCCGGATGCCGCTCGTCGCGCCGATCAATCCCGATAATCGTCGTTATCTGACGGCGAAGGCGGCGCGCGCCGGCCATCACCTTGATCATCTGATTGCGTCGCTTGCGGAGGCGTCGGAACCGACGCAGGATGTGGCTCCGCTGGCGACGTGAGGTCGACAGGATGCCACAGGCTGCGCCCGGCCATGCGATCGGCGAGCTGACCTTCCCCGAGATCGCGACGCGTCTCACCGCGCGCTCGATTCTTTGCTTGGCCGTGGGCTCGATCGAGCAGCATGGACCGCATCTGCCGCTTAACACCGATGTCGTGCTGGCCGAGGAGTTTACCCGCCGCATCATCGCCCGCTGGGCCGCGACGCTCGATCTCTGGCAGTTGCCGACGCAGACGATCAGCCTGGCGCGCGAGCAGGAGTGGGCGCCGGGCACCTTGTCGCTGTCGGTCCAAGGCATGACGGCGGTCATGCGCGATCTCGGGCGCGAAATCGCCCGTTCGCTGCCGACGCGAAATCTCGCCATCGTCAACTGCCACGGCGGCAATCGCGGCCTCCTGGAGGCCCTGCTGCAGGATCTGCGCGCCGACTTCGGCCTCAATGTGTGCGTGCTGCATCCGGCGATCTGGGCCGAGACCATGGAGGCTGCTCCGGCGTTGCCGGATATCCATGGCGGCAAGATCGAGACTTCGCTGATGCTGGCGATCGCGCCGCATCTGGTGCGCAGCGACAAGATCGCGCAATTGAAGAATCCGCCGCAGCGGGAGGCGGTGCGCAACACCATTCTCGATCCGGCGGTGTCGTGGCCCTGGACGACGGACGACAAGCGGATCGCCGACATGGGCGTGATCGGCGACGCCAAGACGGCGTCGGCGGAGTTCGGACAACGCCTCCTCGAACATGTGACAGAAATGGCCGGCGCTCCGCTTAAGCAGTTGTTGGAGCGTTAAGACCTTGCCCGCGTCGCGGCCCGCGCCCGTTCGTTCCGACCGCGATTTGTTGCGCGCCATCGTTGTCGTCGCCGGCATCGGCTGGGCGGTGCTCTTTGTCGTTATCGGACTTAGTTATGAGTTGCAGCTCTATGGCGACGGCGCGATGTTCTCTTATGCGGTCGCCGTGCAGGACGTCTGGGCGTTTCATTGGCACAACATTTCGAGCCGGCTCACGACCTATATTTTGAGTTTGGCGCCAGGGGAGGCCTTTGTTGCGCTAACCGGCGGCATCGGCGGCGGCATTGTCGTTTATGGGCTGCTGTTTTTCGTGATGCCGCTGCTGGGGCTGCTCGCGACATTCGCGGCCGACCGCTCCACGGACCGCATCGTCTTCAGCTTCGCCTGTTGCTCGACCGCCGCGCTGGGGCCGCTGGTGTTCGGCTTTCCGACCGAAATGTGGACGGCGCATGCACTCTTCTGGCCGGCGCTGGCGCTCAATCTCTTTCCGCCGCGCGGGCTGGGCGGCATTGCTTTGACCTTCGTGGCGCTGCTGGCGTTGCTGTTCAGCCATGA
>JACQDO010000313.1 GCA_016201085.1 Hyphomicrobiales bacterium
AAGCCGCCGCGCTGAATTTCTTCGACAACCTGATCATTGCCGGCAAGTACCAGCATAAGCCGGCCTTCCCGTTCTCGCCCGCCGCCGAATTCGCCGGCGTGGTGGAAAGCGTCGGCGCCGGCGTTACCGGCGTCAACGCCGGCGACAATGTCATCGGCAATATCGGCTGGGGCGCCGCCCGCGAGAAGGTCGCGGTCGAGGCCTCCCAGCTTGTGGCCATGCCGGCCGGCCTGGATTTCGATCGGGCCGCCGGCGTGACCATTACCTATGGCACGACGCTGCACGCGCTGAAGGATCGCGCCAAGCTCAAGCCGGGCGAAACGCTCGCCGTGCTGGGCGCCGCCGGCGGCACCGGTCTATCCGCGGTCGAGATCGGCAAGCTGATGGGCGCGCGCGTGATCGCCTGTGCCTCGTCCGATGACAAGATCGCTTTCACGCGCGAGCATGGCGCCGACGCCGGAGTGAACTACGCCGCGAGCGACCTCAAGGACGCGCTGCGCGAACTCACCGGCGGCAAGGGCGTCGATGTGGTGTACGATCCGATCGGCGGCGCGCAAAGCGAAGCAGCACTTCGCGGCATGGATTGGGGCGGGCGCTTCCTCATTATCGGCTTTGCCGCCGGCGACATGCCGAAGCTGCCGCTCAACCTGATACTGCTGCGCAGCTACGACGTGCTCGGCGTCTACTGGGGTGCCTGGATCGAACGCGACCGCGCCGGCCATCGCGCCAACATGCGGCAAATTCTTGCCTGGTGCGCGGAGGGGAAATTGTCGCCGCATGTGCAGGCAGTCTATCCGCTCGAGGACGCGGCGGCCGCGCTCAAGGCCATCGCCGCGCGGCAGGTGATGGGCAAGGTGATTTTGCGGCCGTAACTTTTGCTGTCGCCCGGCCGAGCGCTCTTGTGCGAGGGCCGGGATGCTCGGTGTTGATGGCACATCGCTGCGATCGCGGCGCCGCACCACTTTGGTCGCTAACGGCGCATAGCGGACATTGCCCGAGACTGGCGCAGAAAACGTCGGTCGCGAATGACCCACCTGCGACATTAGCTGTGCATTGCGGCATTTTTGCTACAGAGACCGTAAATACGCCAACCGTCAGCTTGCCCGGCGCCTTCCATCTGGGCTTTAATTTGCACCTTGGGGTTGTCCGTAGCGTCGGATGGGGGCTGTCATGTTGCGTCGTGTCTTTTTTGCCGGTCTTTCAACCTGCGTGCTTGGGCTGGCATTTGGGTTCAGCCAAACAGCATTCGCACAGGATCGTTGTAAGAATGCCTGTTGGATTGATGTAAAGACCGGAAAATCTGTCCCAACGGTCCCGTTGGCCGGGGTGAACACCGGCATGGCCGCTACCCTGAACGCTGGCTACGCAGAGATTTCGGGGGACGGAAAAACGGCCTTCAATACCCGCACCAAGCAAAACTACGCTCGGGAAGCCAATGGCTCGTGGATAGACGTGAAGACTGGCAAGTGTGTCCCTACGGTCCCGTTGGCTGGGGTGAACACCGGCATGGCCGCTACCCTGGACGCCGGCTACGCAGAGATTTCGGCGGACGGAAAAACGGCCTTCAATACCCGCACCAAGCAAAACTACGCTCGCGTTCCGTGCCCGTCGCAGGCCGCGATGCGTACCACTAATATTCGCAGCAACGACGCGTTCCACCCTTTCTTTGCGCTCGAAGCCGGCGGCGGATGGTCGAATACAAATTTTGCGGTAGCGCCACCATTCGGCGTGAGCGGATCAGGTTTCATTGGCGGTATCAACGGCGGTGTGCTGATCGACATCCCCGGAACGATTTTCTCTGCCGGTCCGCGCATCGGATGGCAGGGCGGCAATATGAGCGGCAGCACCGCCAATCCGCCAGCGTCGCCTTTCTTTATTTATGACGTAAAGACGACATCGATTTTCTATCAGGAAGCGTTGCTGTCGATTCCAATTCAACGGGAGTTGTTTGGATTCGAGAAGACATTTCTGGATGGCGCAGGGCAAATCTCACTCAAGTTGCCATTTGTGACGGCTAGCGCCGGTGTCGCCGAAGTCCGAACTCAGGTCAGCGGGACCTCAGGCGCGTTTCAAGTCACCGACAGTGTGACCCGGACCGGGTTCACTGGCACTGTCGGCGTCGGTTTTCCGATCAGTCCGGTTTTCTTGGGCGGTGAATTGGACGCCTATGCGCAATATCGTTTTATCGCGTTGCCAAGCGCCACTGTTAGTATCCCCGGCCAAGTGCAAATCGATAACCGATGGATACAGGGCATAAATTTTGGATTGGAATTTCGCTACTAGCTAACAGCCAGCTCACCGCAGCAATGACGACTGCGCCGACGAGTTGATCGCTGCGGTGCGACGGTCGTTAATGGAAGGCTGCGCATTAGGACCGCTACGACGGAATGTCGGTTCCTGGCACATCACTGCGTTCGCGGCACCTTACCATTTTGGTCGCTAACGGCGCATGGCGGAGCAGCACGTCCGGGATGGCATCGAGCGGCAGCACGAAATAGGCGATTGCCGCGACCAGCGTCGCCTTCACCTGCAATGGCGTGGCGCGATCGAAGGCGCAATAATAGGCGGCGAGCAGGTCTGGCGCGAACGGCAGCGGCGCGGCGACACGCCGCGTCTTGCGCCAAAAGCTGCGCCGCAGCGCGCTGTCGTCATTGTCGTCGCGTCGCCAGAACGCGCTGCGTGCGAAGGCCATGCGGATAATGTGGTTGGCGGTCTGGGCGCGCGCAAGGCTTTCTCCGCCTCATCCTGAGGAGCGCTCGAAGAGCGCGTCTCGAAGGATGGGGCGGCCCTATGGTTCGAGACGCGCTGCTTTGCAGCGCTCCTCACCATGAGGGCCGTGATAAGGCCGGTGGTTACGGGTCCCAGCTCGCGCTCGCGGAGCCTGTCATCGATCCGCGCTTCGCGCGGACCCGTTGGCTCGCTTGGCCGGGACGACAGCTTCAACTACCCCGCCAACTTATCCATCGCCTCGGCCAGTTTGACGTCGAGCTCGGTGACGCCGCCGGCGTCGTGGGTGGCAAGCGTCACCTCGACCGTCTTGTAGACGTTGAACCATTCCGGATGGTGATCCATCTTTTCCGCCACCAGCGCCGCCCGCGTCATAAAGCCGAAGGCCTGGTTGAAATCCTTGAACACGAATTTCCTGGTGATGGCGTCGCGGCCGGCCGCCTCGGACCAGCCGGAAAGCCTGGCCAATGCGGATTTTCGGGCATCTAGACTGAGTTTCTGCGCCATGAGCGGACCTCGCCGTAACGAACGCTTGGACCTCGCAATGGGTTCGGCCCGATACTACCTGTCAGGGGACTGTTCCGACAGATGAGGCTCCCATGTCCTGGTCCTTGAATATCGGCAGGGTGGCCGGCACCGTGGTGCGCGTCCACCTCACCTTCCTGCTGTTTCTCGCCTGGATCTTCGCCGCCAGTTACGCTTCCGGCGGCGCCGCCACCGCCGTCGACAGTCTCGTCTTTCTGCTGCTGCTGTTTCTGTGCGTGCTGCTGCACGAGTTCGGCCACATTTTCACCGCGCGCGCCTTCGGCGTGCCGACGCCCTATGTGACACTGCTGCCCATCGGCGGCGTGGCGCAGCTCGAGCGCATCCCTGAGGAGCCGGGGCAGGAATTCCTCATCGCCATTGCCGGCCCGCTGGTGAACGTCGTCATCACCATCCTGCTGATGGCGGTCGGCGGCGCGACATTGCAAGCCAACGCCGCGGCCGGCCTCGATAATATGCAATTTTCGCTGATCGATCGGCTGGCGGCGGTCAACCTGTTCCTGGCGTTGTTCAACATGATCCCGGCCTTCCCGATGGACGGCGGCCGGGTGCTGCGTGCGCTGCTGGCCAGCCGCTTCGGCTATGTGCGGGCGACCGAGATCGCCGCCACCATCGGCCAGTTCGTGGCTTTCGCGCTCGGCTTCATCGGGCTGATGGCCAATCCGATCCTGATCTTCATCGCCATCTTCGTCTATCTCGCCGCCACCTCGGAAGCGCACATGGTGGCGCTGCGCGCTGTTTCGCGCGGCGTGCCGGTGAGCTACGCCATGCTGCGGCAGTTCATGACGCTGACGCCGCAGGCGCATCTGGACGAGGCGGTGCAGGCCCTGCTGCAGACCGGCCAGGGCGAATTCCCGGTGGTGGACGGCGCCGGCAAGCCGGTCGGCGTGCTCGGCCGCGGCGATCTCATCCGCGCCATCAAGACGCTCGGGCCCGACGCTCGGATCGCCGACGCCATGAGCGCGGAACTGCCGACCATCGGCCACCGCCACTGCCTGGATGAGGCCTTCAAGCTGTTGCAGCAGAAGCAGGTGCCGGCGGTCGGCGTCACCGATGCCACCGGCAGACTGGTCGGGCTGGTCACCCACGAAACTATCGCCGGGATGATCATGTTGCAGGCGGCCCTGCCCAAAGGCATGCAAATCGGCCCCTGGAGCCGCCCGGCGGGGGCTTAACCTCATTCGGGCGGGTGGCCATCTGGCGGTTGCTTCCGCCATTTTCGTGACTATATTGCGCCGCAATAGAGTGGCGTGCCCCGCAGGATTGCCGTCCGGCAATCCTGTC
>JACQDO010000337.1 GCA_016201085.1 Hyphomicrobiales bacterium
GGTGCACGTCGCGCACCTCGAAGCCGGCGCGTTCGCGCGTCAGGCCGCCCGGTCCGAGCGCCGACAGGCGCCGTTTGTGGGTGATCTCCGACAGCGGATTGGTCTGGTCCATGAACTGCGAGAGCTGCGAGGAGCCGAAGAACTCGCGCACCGCGGCAGCCGCCGGCTTGGCGTTGATCAGGTCCTGCGGCATCACCGTGTCGATATCGACCGACGACATGCGCTCCTTGATCGCGCGCTCCATGCGCAACAGGCCGATGCGGTACTGGTTCTCCATCAGCTCGCCGACCGAGCGCACCCGGCGATTACCGAGATGGTCGATGTCGTCGATCTCGCCCTCGCCGTCGCGCAGATCGACCAGCGTACGGATGACCGAGATGATGTCTTCCTTGCGCAGCACGCGCATGGTGTCGGGCGCGTCGAGCTCCAGACGCATGTTCATCTTGACGCGGCCGACCGCGGACAGGTCGTAGCGCTCCGAGTCGAAGAATAGCGAACGGAACATCGCCTCGGCGGTGTCGACCGTCGGCGGCTCGCCGGGGCGCATGACGCGGTAGATGTCGAACAGCGCATCCTCGCGCGTCATGTTCTTGTCGACGGCGAGCGTGTTGCGGATATAGGCGCCGACATTGACGTGGTCGATGTCGAGCAGCGGCAGTTCCTTGTAGCCGGCCTCGATCAGAACCTTGATGTTCTTCTCGGTCAGCTCCTCGCCGGCCTCCATGTAGATTTCGCCGGTCTTGGGATTGACGAGGTCCTCGGCGACGTAATGGCCGATCAGTTCCTCGTCGGTCATGCGGAGCGCTTTGAGGCCCTTCTCGGCGAGCTGACGCGCCTGGCGGACGCTGAGCTTCTTGCCCGCCTCCACCACCACGCGGCCGGTATCGGCGTCGACCAGATCGTTGACCGCCTTGTAGCCCTTCAGCCGGTTGGCATCGAACGGCACGCGCCAGCCTTCCTTGGCGCGCTTGTAGCTGACGTGCTTGAAGAAGGTGCGCAGGATTTCCTCGCCGTCGAGGCCGAGCGCATAGAGCAGCGACGTCACCGGAATTTTGCGGCGGCGGTCGATGCGGGCATAGACGATGTCCTTGGCGTCGAACTCGATGTCGAGCCAGGAGCCGCGATAGGGAATGATGCGGGCGGCAAACAGCAGCTTGCCCGAGGAATGCGACTTGCCCTTGTCGTGATCGAAGAACACGCCGGGCGAACGGTGCATCTGCGAAACGATGACGCGCTCGGTGCCGTTGACGATGAACGTGCCGTTGTTGGTCATGAGCGGAATGTCGCCCATGTAGACATCCTGCTCCTTGATGTCCTTGACCGAACGCGCGCCGGTCTCTTCGTCGATATCGAACACGATGAGGCGCAGCGTCACCTTGAGCGGCGCGGCATAGGTCATGCCGCGCTGGCGGCATTCGTCGACGTCGTATTTCGGCGGCTCGAATTCGTATTTGACGAATTCCAGCTGCGAGGAGTTGGAGAAATCCGAAATCGGGAAGACCGAGCGGAACACCGCCTGTAGGCCTTCGTCGGGACGACCGCCGACCGGCTCCTTCACCAGCAGGAATTGATCGTAAGATGCCTTTTGAACCTCGATGAGGTTCGGCATCTCCGCGACTTCCTTGATTGACCCGAAAAACTTCCTTACGCGCTTGCGACCGGTAAATGTCTGCGCCATCGTCTCTTTCTCTCGATTCGATTGTAGCGGCAGCGCGGGCGCCTCTCCTAACAGCCGCAATCCATCGCGACCATCGGGACAGGCGTCGGGGCCGTCCGTTTCTATGCGATTCGGGCCGCGCCCGAACCGCCGTATACTTCGCAACACTTCATCGTGACTGGACTTGCTGCCGCGTCACGATCGCATCCGGCGGGGTCCGACCTTAGCCGGCCACCGCCCGTCGTCAGATCGAGACCCCCGGGCCAAAAGCCCGGGGATTTCGCTATTCCCCTGGATCCCCGGATCGCGCTCGGCTTTGCCTCGCTTGTCCGGGATGGAATTGAAATAATCACTGATTATTTCAATTCCACCTTTGCGCCGACCTTTTCGAGGGTCGCCTTGATCTTGGCGGCCTCTTCCTTGTTGACGCCTTCCTTGACCGGCTTGGGCGCGCCCTCGACCAGGTCCTTGGCTTCCTTGAGGCCGAGGCCGGTGAGCGCACGCACTTCCTTGATCACCTCGATCTTCTTCTCGCCGGCAGCGGCGAGCACCACGGTGAACTCGGTCTTCTCTTCGACCGCAGCGGCAGCGCCCGCCGCGGGACCGGCCGCCACCGCGACCGCGGCCGCGGCGGAAACGCCCCACTTCTCTTCCAACATCTTCGCCAGATCCGCCGCTTCCAGGACGGTCAGCTTGGACAACTCATCGACGATCTTCTGCAGGTCAGCCATTGTTCAGTTCCTATCGGTTCGAACCAGTTGAATTTGCTTGCCGTCAGGCCGCGGCGCTCTTGGATGCATAAGCCTGGATCACGCGCGCGACCTTGGCCGCGGGAGCGTTGGTGAGCTGTGCGATCTTGGTCGCCGGCGCCACCACGAGGCCGACGATCTTGGCACGCAGTTCATCCAGAGACGGCAGCGAGGCGAGCGCCTTGACGCCGTTCAGATCCAGAGCGGTCTTGCCCATCGATCCGCCGAGAATGACGAACTTCTCGTTCGCCTTGGCGAAGTCGACGGCCACCTTCGGTGCCGCCACCGGGTCGCCCGAATAGGCGAGCACGGTCGGCCCCTTCAGCAGGGGCGCTATGGCGGCAACATCGGTGTCCTTGAGTGCGATCTTGGCGAGACGGTTTTTTGCGACCTTCACGTGGCCGCCCGCGGTGCGCATCTGCTTTCGCAGATTTTGCATCTGGGCGACGGTAAGGCCGGAATAGTGAGCCACCACCACGACGTTCGAGGTCTTGAAGACCCCGCTCAGTTCGGCGATGGACTCCGCTTTTGCCGCTCGATCCACTGCAAGCTCTTTCCGGTTTTGACGGCTCGTCGCATGACGCGGGAGCCGCCGGGTTGCACCCAGCCGTCCCGCCTTAGAGTTCACGCGCAGCGAACCGGGCAGGACGACGCTTCGAAAGCCTGCCCCCCGAGCACGGCAGAAGCCGGCGCGGGTCTCCGAGGTTCGAACCAAACTGGCTTAGCCTTGCGGCCTCGCAAACTTGGGTCGCTTCCCCGTCTATGCTGGCCCCGCTTGTTAAGACCCTACCTGCTGACGCAGGGCGGGACGGGATTAAGCGTCGGCCTTGCGGCCTCGGCACCGGCAGTCTTGGACAGGTCGGTCGGTCCGTTTCCGGACCGGCCTTGCGCGCCGAAAATCGCAGATAACCGGTTCCTCCCTTTCAGATCTCCCGCCGGGATGCCCAAAAGGAATTTGTTCCGATCACCTGTGTTTTAGAGACGCGCAAAGACGTGCCGACAAACAGGGCCGGCACGCCCGGTAGGCTTCATTTAAGACGTCGCGGGACTTTTGCCAAGCCTCTTTTTATGTTTCACGTGAAAAAGCGCTTTTCGCTGAAAATTCAACGAAAAAGCGCTCTCGCAGCCTCAGTTGAACAAAGACGAGGGCTCGACCTTGACCCCTGGCCCCATGGTGGAGGATATCGCCACCCGGTTGATGTAATGGCCCTTGGCGCCTTGCGGCTTGGCTTTCTGCACCGCGTCGGCGAACGCCTTGATGTTCTCGACCAGTTTGTCCTCGGAGAACGAGGCCTTGCCGACCCCGGCCTGCACGATGCCGGCCTTTTCCACGCGGAACTCGACGGAACCGCCCTTGGCGCCTTTGACGGCGTTGGTGATGTCCATGGTCACGGTCCCCACCTTCGGATTCGGCATCATGCCGCGCGGACCGAGCACCTTACCCAGGCGCCCAACGAGCGGCATCATGTCAGGCGTGGCAATACAGCGATCGAAGTCGATAGCGCCGCCATTGACCTTCTCGACCAGGTCCTCGGCGCCGACCACGTCGGCACCGGCGGCCTTGGCTTCCTCGGCCTTGGCGCCGCGCGCGAACACGCCGACGCGCACGGTGCGCCCCGACCCGTTCGGCAGATTGACCACGCCGCGCACCATCTGGTCGGCATGCTTGGGATCGACGCCCAGGTTCATCGCGATCTCGATGGTCTCGTCGAATTTCGCCTTGGCGCGTTCCTTCACCAGCTTGACCGCTTCCGCGATCGAATAGGACTTTTCGCGATCAACGCCTTCGCGAGCGGCCTTGGTACGTTTTCCAATGGGCACGATCGTTACTCCTTCACCGCAATGCCCATCGAGCGGGCGGATCCTTCGATCATCTTCATGGCCGCCTCGATCGTCGCGCAGTTCAAGTCCTTCATCTTCTGCTGGGCGATCTCGCGCACCTGCGCCTTGCTGACCTCGCCGACCGCTTCACGGCCGGGA
>JACQDO010000327.1 GCA_016201085.1 Hyphomicrobiales bacterium
CGACGGCGGCCTTGATCTGCTTGCCGGTCGATGCCTGCTGCCCCGTCATGGCCACGACGAGGCCGATCTTGACGGTATCTTGCGCGAATGCGCCGCCCGAGGCGAGCGTGCCTAGGGCGAGTGCGGCAATCGCACCGGTCGTATATCTGAACAACATTGGGTTTCCCTCCCGCTTAGCTGGTTTCGTTTTTTTGATTGCGCTGGCTTGTTCTTGCCGGCGGCAACCATGCGCTCATAATGGCCAGTACAATATCTTAGTAAGTCGCTTTGCCGGAGTCATCCGCGTTTATTGGCGCCGGCGGCGCCTGTCTCGCAAATGCCACGTCCGAGACGGCACTAGGCCGCTATCAGCGCGGATATTTCCTTGATTGAAGTCAAGATAAAGTGGCGTGAAATGGGCCTAACTTGCACAAGTGGCCGTTCGGCTCGCGGCGGCCCCGCGCTCTTGCCCAATAAGCTATCACCAAGCGCGAAAACTGAATAACCGCCGGCTAGAATAATTTGCTAAGATGGCTCGTAGCTTGCCCACTTCCGGTGCGGCCGGGGCTAAACGCATGAACTTTCAGCAGCCTAGTTTGATATCCAACGATCTGGGCGCCACCGTGCTCAAGAGCGTCTGCCGCAGTTGCCATGGCGGCTGCGGCGTATTGCTGCATGTCAAGGACGGGGCGCTGCTGAAGGTCGAGGGCGATCGCGATTCACCGCTCAATCATGGCCGCCTGTGTCCGATCGGGACGGTGACCACCGATCTTGTATACCACAAGGACCGGCTGAAATTTCCGATGCGGCGCAAGGGCAAGCGCCAGTCCGGCGATTGGCAGCGCATCTCCTGGGACGAGGCGCTCGACGAGCTCGCCGAGCGGCTCCTGGTCATCCGCGACAAATACGGGCCCGAAGCGATCGCGCTCGGCACCGGCACCGGCCGTCATCATATCCGCTGGGTGTCGCGTTTCGGCAATGCGCTCGGTACGCCCAATTGGTGCGAGCCGGGTTTTGCCCAGTGCTTCCATCCGCGCGTGAACACCTCGATCCTCACCTTCGGCGACTTCCCGGTCAGCGATTACACCGGCGATGTGCCGCCGGCCTGTATCCTGTTCTGGGGTCACAACCCGGTGCTGTCGGGACCGGACGGCGAGACGCGCTTCAACGTGCACGAGGCGCTCGCGCACAATCCGAAGACCATTGTCGTCGATCCGCGCCGCACTGTGCTCGCCGAAAAAGCCGATCTCTGGCTGCAACTGCGGCCGGGCACCGACGATGCGCTGGCGCTCGCCATGCTCAACGTCGTGATCGGCGAGAAACTCTACGACCGACCGTTCGTGACGCAGTGGACGCACGGCTTCGACGTGCTCGCCGAGCGCGTCAAGCAGTACACGCCGGAATGGGCGGAGCCGATCACCTGGGTGAGCGCGGAAAAAATCCGCGCCGCCGCGCGCCTGTTCGCCCGCACCAAGCCGGCCTTGATGGACTGGGGCTGCGCCATCGAACACACGCCGAAATGCATCCAGACCATCCGCGCAGTCTCCATGCTGCCGGCGCTCACCGGCAATATCGACGTGCCGGGCGGCTGGGTGTTCGGCATGAAGGGGCTCGGCCGCTTCCCGAGCCTGATCGAGAATCTAACGCCGGAAGCCAACGCCAAGCGGCTCGGCGCCGACAAATTCAAACTGCTCGGCGGGGAGGGTGCCGATTTGCCGGCCGCCCATATCCCGACGCTGCTCAAGGCGATGCGCGAGGGCGTGCCCTATCCGGTGAAGGCATTCCTGGTGTTCGGCAACAACACGCTCACCACTTATGCCAACACATCCGATGTCTACGATGCGTTGATGAAGCTCGACTTCATGGTCTGCGCCGACCTGTTCATGACGCCGACCGCCGAGCTTGCCGACATCGTGCTGCCGGCAGCCTCTTGGCCCGAGCTCGATCAACTGGTCGGCCTGCCGACGGTGGCCGGCAATGTCGTGCTCGCCCAGCAGAAGTCGGTGCAGATTGGCGAGTGCAAATCGGACGAGGAAATGTTCGTGGCGCTGGCGCGGCGCATGAAGCTTCCGTGCTGCACCGAGCCGGTCAAGGACGTGCTCGATTCGATGCTCGCGCGCGGCGGCATCGATATGACCTTCGACGAACTCAAGCAGCAGGGATTTTACAAAGTCCCGTTCAAGTACCGCAAATACGAGAACGGCGGCTTCAAGACGCCGACCGGCAAGATCGAACTCTATTCGACCCGCTTCGAGCAGATGGGCTATTCGCCGCTGCCTTATTACGAAGAGCCGCCGGAAAGCCCGCTCAGTACGCCGGAGGTGGCCAAGGATTTCCCCTTCGTGCTCACCACCGGCGGGCGAATTTCGCACTTCTTCAATTCGGAACACCGCCAGATCGACAAATTGCGCAAGGCGGCGCGCGATCCCATAGCGGAGATCCATCCCGACACCGCCAAGCGCCTTGGCATCAAGCACGGCTCCTGGATGTGGATCGAGACGCGGCGCGGCAAGATGCGGCAAAAAGCCAAGGTCACCGACGGGATCGATGCGCGCGTCATCCATGCGCAGCACGGCTGGTGGTTTCCCGAGCAGGCGGCGCCGGACTATGGCGTCTATACGTCGAATGCCAATCTGCTCACCGACAACCAGCCGCCCTACGACCCGGCAATGGGTACCTACCAGTTGCGGGCGCTGTTGTGCCGGGTGGCGCCGGCCGAGGCCCCCTAGTCGACACCAAATAAGTCGCCGTGCCATAAACGCGCTCCCTGGAGGAGACGCCAATGCGCATCGACGCCTATACGCACTTTTTCCCGAAAAAATTCTTCGACAAAATGATCGAGGTTGCCGGTCAATATAAGGACATGGGCAAGCGCGTGCGTTCGATTCCGCCGCTCTACGACCTCGATGCGCGCAAGCGCATCATCGACAGCCACAAGGATTACCAGCAGATTTTGGCCTACCCGCAGCCGCCGGTCGAAAAAATTGCCAAGACCCCGCAGCAGATCGACGAATACCTGCACCTCATCAATGATGGTATTGCCGAGTTGATCGCGA
>JACQDO010000326.1 GCA_016201085.1 Hyphomicrobiales bacterium
ATGGCACGCTTGCCATGATCCATGGTGGAGGCGAAGTGATAGGGCGCGTCGAGATGGGTGGTGCAGTGGGTCGACAACCTGATCCATTCGATCGCCCAGCCCTCGCGATCGGGCAGCTCGTCCACGGTCATGCCGGGAAAGAACTTCACCACTTCCGGTGCGGTCTGCCGGTGATCGTGATATTCGATTGTCGGGCCGTAGCCCGGCGGATCGGCGGCCACGCCGTTTTCCAGCGGCACCGAGATGTCGACGATTTTACGCGGCATTGCTGACACCCCTTGTCATGCCCGGCATGCGTCCGCTCCTGCGCACAAGCCTTGTGCCAAGCATCCCGGTCTTGGATATTGCTTAGCATCAAAGTCGAGGAGACAAACATGCCGGCCTATTGGGTTGCACGTTCCAAGATCAACGACCCCGTCGAGTATAAGAAATACACCGACCAGATTCCGGGCATTCTCGCCAAGTTCGGCGGCAAGGTGCTGGCGCGCGGCGGGCGCTTTCAGATCATGGAAGGCCCGGACAAATTCCATCGTTTTGTGGTGATCGAATTTCCGACCTTCGAGCAGGGTGTCGCCTGCTTCACCTCGCCGGAATATGACCGCGCGGCGGCGTTCCGGCGTAGCGGCGCCGGCGAGGTCGAAACCATCATGGTCGAGGGGGTCTGATCGGCCCACCTTGCGGTGCAAACTCACAGCGCCCTGGCGGATGTGGGCCAATTGCGCGCTCCGCCGTCGACAATTTGCGCTGCGGCCCACCGGCCGCGGCTGTTATTATGCCTGATTTTATAGCAGTTTTTGGCCTTACGGCGAATTGGCCCTTGCACTCCCCACGGGCATTATTACGATACCGAAAAATAAAACGAGTCAGGGAGGACATCATGATACCTAAACAGAGGATACGTGTGCGTGCCTTGGTCGCGGGGGCGGTCGTTGCCCTGGCGGCCGGCGCGATGGTTGCGACAAACGCCACCGCGCAGAACAAGGAGCCGATCAAGATCGGCTTCAGCATGGCGCAGACCGGCCCGCTCGGGCCGAACGGCCAGCAGGCGCTGCTCGGCATGAAGATCTGGGAAGAAGAGACCAACGCCAAGGGCGGTCTGCTCGGGCGTCCGGTGCAACTGGTCTATTACGACGATCAGTCGAACCCCTCGACCATTCCGGGCATCTACACCAAGCTGCTCGACGTCGACAAAGTCGATCTGGTGCTGGGCGGCTATGCCACCAACATGGTGGCGCCGGCCATGCCGATCGTCATTCAGAAGAAGAAGACCTTCATCAGCCTGTTCGCGCTCGATGTGAACCACGAGTTCAAATATCCGAAATATTTCGCCGTGCTGCCGACCGGACCGAAGACTAAGCCTTCGTTCACCGAGGGCTTCTACCAGATCGCGATGCAGCAAAATCCGAAGCCGACGACGGTCGCATTGACCTTCGAGGACGGGGAATTCTCGCAGAACGCTTGCGAGGGCGCGCGCGAGAACGCCAAAACCTTCGGAATGAAGATCGTCTACGACAAGAGCTTCCCATTCAACACGCCGGATCTATCGCCGGTCGTGCGCGCGCTGCAAGCCGCCAATGCCGATATCGTGGTGGTGTGTTCCTATCCGCTCAGCTCGGTCAACATGGTCCAGGCGGTCAACGAAGCGAACTACAAGCCGAAAATGCTCGGCGGCGCCATGGTCGGCCTGCAGGCCACCGTGTTCAAGAACAAGCTCGGCTCGAAGCTCAACGGCATCATCAATTATGAGACCTGGGTGCCGACCGACAAAATGATGGCGCCGGCCGCGGCCTTCTTCAAGAAGTACCAGGAGCGCGCTGGCGCCGCGAAAGTCGATCCGCTCGGCTATTATCTCGGCGGCTGGGGCTACGCCTATATCAGCGTGCTGGGCAACGCGATCGCCGGCGCCAAGAGCATCGACGACGACAAGATCGCCGACTATCTGCGCAAACACACCCACAAGACCATCATGGGTGACTGGGCCTACGGCGCGAACGGCGAGTGGACCAAGTCCGGCATGATGCAGGTGCAGTACCACGGCATCAAGGACGGCGCCGGTCTGGAGACTTGGCGGGGCATGAGCTACCAGAACGTGCTCACCCCCGCTTCGTTGGCCACCGGCAAGGTGATCTATCCGTACGAGAAGGCGAAGTGAGCTGACGCTCGCTCGCTGCGGCAATAAAAGACGGCGCGGGAGCGTTTCCCGCGCCAATTTTTTCCGTCATCCTGAGGTGCGCGCTCTTGCGCGCCTCGAAGGATGACGGGCATTGAGTCACGGGCCGTCGCCCTTCGAGGGCCGCCTTCGGCGGCCACCTCAGGGTAACGGATAACTCACATCCCCAGATAAAACTGGCGGATCAAGTCGTTGTTGTTGAGCTCGTCGGCCGAGCGGCCCTCGAAGGCGATCTTGCCGTGCACGATCACATAGCCGCGGTCGGCGATGCGGATCGCCTGCGTGAAGTTCTGCTCCGCCATCAGCACGGTGAGCTGATAGTGGTCCTTGAGCTGCTTGATGGCGTCGATGGTGCGGGCGACCAGCAGCGGCGCCAGCCCCACCGAGGGTTCGTCCACCAGCAAGATGCGCGGCGCCAGCATCAGCGCGCGCGCCAGCGCCAACATCTGCTGCTCGCCGCCGCTCATGCTGCCGGCGAGCTGCTTCAGCCGCTCGGCCAGGCGCGGAAACGCCTCGCAGCAGAAGTCGAAATTGGTCTTGATCTGCGCGCGCGCCTTGGGGCGGAAGGCGCCGAGCAACAGGTTTTCCTCCACCGTCAGGCGCGGGAACAGGCGGCGGCCTTCCGGCACCAGCGCGATGCCGAGATCGACGATATCCTCGGTTTTCATTCCGACGAGATTGTGCTTCTCGCCGTCGATTTCCGCGACGATGCTGCCGGCGACGGGCTTGACGATACCCATCACGCATTTCATCAGCGTGCTCTTGCCGTTGCCGTTGGTGCCGAGCAGGGCGACGGTTTCGCCGGCCTGTACGTTGATCGAGACGTCCTCGATCACCCGCACCGCGCCATAGGCAGCGTGAACTTTCTCGATGGTGATGCTACTGGCCAAGATACGCCCTCACCACTTCGGGGTCGCGCACCACGTCTTCCGGCTTGCCGTCGGCGACCTTCTTGCCGGACACCAGAACGGCCAGGCGCTGCGAGAACCGCATCACCGCGCTCATGATGTGCTCGATCAGAATGATCGTGATGCCGGCTTCGTTCAGCCGCAGCAGCAGCGCCAGGATGTCGTCGATTTCCGAATGCGACAGTCCGGCCATGGATTCGTCGGCGATCAGCAGCTTGGGCTCCGCCGCCATGGCGCGCGCCAGTTCGAGCTTGCGCATCTCGACCTGCGTGAGGTCGCGCGGCAGTTGCTTGGCCTTGTTGGCGAGCCCCACCATCTCCAGCAGCTCGTGGCAGCGCGCATTGAGGTCGCCGTGCGAGCGCAGCGGTCCGATACGCGCGTGCACGGTGTAAAGCAGCGGAATCCGCAGATTGTCGGTGAGCGACAGGCTGTGGAACGGACGCGGCAGTTGGAAGCTGCGGGCAATGCCGCGATGGGTACGCTCGTGCGCGGCCAGGCCGTCGACAAGCTGGCCGTCGAAGCTGACGCTGCCGCTCTCGTTCTGCAGCGTGCCGCAAATGCAGTTGACCAGCGTGCTCTTGCCGGAACCGTTCGGGCCGATCAGGCCGAGCCGTTCGCCCGGTTGCACTTCGAGATTGATGCCATCGAGCGCAATGAAGCCGCCGAAGCGTTTGGTGACGTTGTCGGCGTGGAGGAGCGCGCTCATGGCTTCCTCCAGGCGCGCCGCCAGCCCTGCACCAGCCCGATCAGGCCGTTGGGCGCGATGATCACGAAGGCGACCAGCATCAGGCCGACGATCAGCAGGTTGACCTCCGAGGAGATGCTGACGGTGGCATACTGCTGGGCGGAGCCGAGCAGAATCGCGCCGACCAGCGGGCCGACCCAGCTGGTGGTGCCGCCGATCATCGGCATGGCGATCGAATTGACCGCGTATTCGAGGCCGAAGGCCGACGACGGCTGCAGATAGCCGATGTAGTAGGGGAAGGGCGCGCCGGCCATGCCCATGAGCGCGCCTGAGATCGTGGTGGCGATCAGCTTCACGCGCAAAGTCGGCACGCCGCAGGCCTCGGCCGCCAATTCGTCGTCGCGGATGGTGGCGAACCCGAAGCCGAGCTGCGAGCGCTCGATGGCGCGCGCGGCCACCAGCGAAAATATCGCCAGCAGCAGCATCAGCCCGAACAGATATTCGATGTAGTTGATCGTGACGCCGGCGAATTCGATGCTTTCCGGCCGGATGATGTAGGCGCCGCGCGAACCGCCGACATATTCCCAGTTCACCACCAGCGTCTGCAGCACGACCGCGAGCGCCAGCGTGGCGATGGCGAAGAACGAGCCGCGCAGCCGCAACGTCAGATAGCCCATGCCGAAGCCGGCGATGCCGGACACGATGGCGCCGAACACGATCAGGACCGGAACCGACAATGGGAAAACGCCGTGCAGAAAAGCGGCAAATCCGCCGGAAAACCAATGGTCGATCAACGTATCGAATTTGTGCAGCGCGACCGAGCTGTAGGCGCCCATGGCGAAAAAGGCGGCCGAGCCGAAATTCACGTAGCCGCAATAGCCGCCGAGGATGTTCCAGGCGGTCGCCAACACGATGAATTGCAGGATCGTGTAGCTGGCGAAGAACAGATAATCGACTTTGTACCAATGCGCGAAGGCCATCACCGCCGCGCCGACCACAAACGTTATCAGGGAAAATTTGGTCGTGTTCACGCGCATCACCGTCCGAAAAGTCCCGCCGGCCGGAAGGCGAGCGTGAGCAGGAGAAGACCGAACGCCACCGCCGGTGCCCAGGACGGTCCGTAAAACGTGGCGGTGATGCTTTCGACGATGCCGAGCAGGAGGGCGGCGATCAGCGTACCGGGCATGCTGCCGAGCCCGCCCAGCACGCAGATGGCGAAGATACGGCCGATATATTCGCGGCCGACCGAGGGCTCGACCGGCTGGATGATG
>JACQDO010000332.1 GCA_016201085.1 Hyphomicrobiales bacterium
CCAGCAGCGTCAGCGCCGCCGGCGTCATGCCGTCGATCTTGCTGGCGTGGCCGATGGTGCGCGGCCGATGCGTCTGCAATTTTTGTTTGGCTTCGTTCGACAGACCCGGCAGCGTCGCGTAATCGAAATCGTCCGGCAGCGCGAAACTTTCATCGCGCCGATAGGCCGCGACATCGGCCGCCTGGCGCGACAGATAGACATCGTATTTCGCATCGATCTCGATCTGCTCGGCGATTTTCGGCGCGAGCTCGCCGAAGCGCGGCCAGATCTTCGCGAGATCCGCGATCGTAATGTTCGGATACGACAACATTTCAAACGCCGTGCGCCGCTGACCGTCTTTGTTCAGCGTGACGCCGTGACGCTCGGCTTCTTTCGGCGTGATCGAAACGGATTTGGCAAATTCGCGCGCATCGTTGAGCGCGGAATTTTTACGCGCAAAAATTTCAGCGCGCGTGGCGCTCACGCAGCCAATCGCAATTCCTTTTTCCGTCAGCCGTTGATCGGCATTGTCGGCGCGCAACTGCAAACGATATTCGGCACGCGAGGTAAACATGCGATACGGCTCGCTGACGCCGCGTGTGACGAGATCGTCGATCATCACGCCGAGATAAGCTTGCGCGCGATCGAAGGTGATATCAGCGCCGCCGCCGGCAAGCGAAGCCGCGTTGAGACCGGCAAGAAGTCCTTGTGCCGCAGCCTCTTCGTAGCCTGTTGTGCCGTTGATCTGGCCGGCCAAAAACAATCCGCGCAGACGTTTTGTTTGCAACGTCGGCTCAAGTTCGCGCGGATCGACGTAATCGTATTCGATGGCGTAGCCCGGACGCACGAACTTAGCATTTTGCAATCCGGGAATGGTCGCGACCAACGCGTGCTGAACATCTTCCGGCAACGACGTTGAAATTCCGTTCGGATAGACGGTCGTGTCGTCGAGACCTTCCGGCTCCAAAAAAATCTGGTGTCCATCGCGCTCGCCGAATTTTACGATTTTATCTTCGATCGATGGGCAGTAACGCGGACCGCGACTTGCAATTTGTCCGGAGTACATCGGCGAACGATGCACATTGGCGCGGATGATTTCATGCGTGGCCGGCACCGTGCGCGTGATGCCGCATTGGATTTGCGGCGTCGTGATGCGTGTCGTGAGCATCGAGAACGGCTCGGGCACTTCGTCGCCCGGCTGCATCTCGAGTGACGACCAATCGATGCTGCGGCCGTCGAGTCGCGGCGGCGTTCCCGTTTTCAAACGACCGAGCGCGAAGCCGAATTTTTCCAGCGTGCGCGACAGGCCGAGCGCCGGCGCTTCGCCGACGCGGCCGGCGGGAATTTGTTTTTCGCCGATATGGATGAGGCCGCGCAGAAACGTGCCGGTGGTGAGCACGACGGCGCCGCAGGAAATCTCGCGGCCGTCGGTGAATTTCACGCCGCTGACGCGGCCGTTTTCGATCGCCAGGTCGTCGGCCTCGCCCTCGATCACGTCGAGGTTGGGCGTGGCGCGAATCGCCGCCTGCATCGCCGCCGCATAGAGTTTGCGATCGGCCTGCGCGCGCGGGCCACGCACGGCCGGACCCTTGCGGCGGTTCAAAACCCTGAACTGGATGCCGCCCTGGTCGGCAACGCGGCCCATCAGGCCATCCAAAGCGTCAATTTCCCGCACCAGATGGCCCTTGCCGAGCCCGCCGATGGCCGGATTGCACGACATGGCGCCAACCGTGGCGAATCGATGCGTCACCAGCGCCGTTTGCGCGCCCATACGGGCCGCCGCGCTAGCTGCTTCACAGCCGGCGTGCCCGCCGCCGATCACCACGACGTTGAATTGCTTGTGCATGTTGGCGTCGTTGTAGCGGAGGCGGGGGGAAGGGTCAAAAAATACGGTTTGCAAAATGTTTCACGTGAAACATTGGCGGAAACGGTGCAGGGATACCGTTCTTGGCCGGCTACTTCCCAATACAAAAATCGCGGAAAATCACGTCCAGAATATCCTCGACATCGACCCGACCGGTAAGGCGGCCGAGGGCGCGGGCGGCGATGCGCAGCTCCTCGGCCAGCAAATCTTCACGACCGGCCAGATCGCCAGCTTGTGCCCGCCGCAGCGCCGCCAACGTCTCCTCCAGCGCAAAGCGGTGGCGCTGCCGCGTCACCACGGCCTGCTCGGCCCCGGCCATAAAGCTTTCGGCGAAGCCGGCCAATGCCTGAAGCAGCCGGTCAAAGCCTTCACCTGTTGTCGCAGAAAGAATGAACTCTATTTCATTATTAGTGAATACGTGTTCAGTGTTATGTGTTAACTCGTTGTTAACCATAGATTTTAACGGGTTATTAAATGGATTTCTTGGTTCACTCTTATACTTAAAATGAAATAGCGGTTCACTTTTTTGATGAGCCGCTAACAGGTCGATTTTGTTGCGAATCAGCCAGGTCGGCGGGCGGGGCGCCGTGGCGAAGGCGGTTTGCTGCGCCGTATCGGCGGCGCCGGACGCCGGCGAGGGGGGTGGCGCGATTTCGACGATAGGCAATAGGTCACGCGAGGCGGATGCAGGGGCAGCCGGCGGGCGGCTTTCGCCGTCATTCCGGGACGCCGCGAAAGCGGCGGGCCCGGAATCCATACTCCGCAGCACTGGGGTTATGGATTCCGGGTCCGATCCTTCGGATCGTCCCGGAATGACGGGCGCACTCGCATCCACCACCCACAGCACCAAATCGGCGGCGGCGGCGCGTTCGCACGCGCGCCGCACGCCCTCCAGCTCCACCGGATCGTCGGTGTCGCGGATGCCGGTCGTGTCCAGCAGCGTCACCGGCAGGCCGCCAAGCTCGAGATGCACCTCGATCACGTCGCGCGTGGTGCCGGCATAAGGCGACACGATCGCCGCCTCGCGCCTGGCGATGCGGTTGAGCAGCGTTGATTTGCCGGCATTGGGCGGGCCGGCAATCGCCACCACCAAGCCTTCGCGCAATCGTTCGCCGCGACCGCCATCGGCCAGCACAGCGGCGATCTCGTCCGTGAGCTCGCGCGCCAGCGTGAGCGCTGGCTCGACCAGGTTCTCCGGCACGTCGGCCTCGTCGGAAAAATCGATGCGGGCCTCGACCAGCGCCAGCGCCTGGATCAGCCGCTGCCGCCAGCTCTCGGCGCGATTGCCGAGCAGGCCCTTCATCTGGCGCAACGCCTGCCGCCGCTGGCCTTCGGTCTCCGCCATTACCAGGTCGGCGAGGCCCTCGACCGCGGTGAGATCGAGCTTGCCATTCTCGAAGGCGCGGCGGGTGAACTCGCCGGCCTCGGCGGGCTTAAGGCCTTCGATGCGGCTGAGAGCCGCTAGGGTGGCGGCGATCACCGCGCGGCCGCCATGCAGTTGCAGTTCGGCCACGTCCTCGCCGGTCTCGCTGTGCGGCGCCGGAAACCACAGCACCAGCGCCTCGTCGATGATTTCTTGCGTGAGCGGGTCGCGCAGGCGGGCGAGGCCGGCCTTGCGCGGCTCGGGGATCTTGACGCCCAGGCCGACGAGCGCTGCGCCGGCGCGCGGCCCGGAAATGCGCACCACGGCAATCGCCGCCGGCCCGCGGCCGGAGGAGAGGGCGAAGATGGTGGGGCGGGTGGAGGGCATTGGGGCGACGGAAGCGCCAGGAAGACGTTAGGTCAAGGACCTACATTAAGTGGGCAAACTATCGGAGAGCGCCGCAATCTTGCATTTTGGCAGCGGTCGCAACTTAACTTCCGACAACCTATATTATCGATTGCAACGCCACCATATGGAGTCATTTCGTGACTCTCATTCTGACTATTAACGGACCGAACTCGATATGGATGCTGGCTGACCGACGCCTGTCCTATGCGGCTGGCCCGCCGAGAGATGACGCTCGCAAGGTCATGCTCCTCGAAGCCACGGACGGCGACGCTATTCTTGGGTACGCAGGACTTGGAGCGACGGCTCGCGGGACCGAACCCGCTGACTGGATGAGCGCGGTTCTGCGCGGCCGAAATATGTCATTGGAGCAGTCTCTCGGAGTTCTCGCGCGCGCGCTGAAGGAGCAGTTGCCGTCGCACATGGCTCAAATGCCAAGTGGGAACGGAGGACCTTCGCACAGCGTTCTTATTCCCGCATTCCTTGGCAATGAGTCGAGACTTTATACGATCGACCTGATCTTCACGTCCGATCGCAAGAAGAGCTGGTTTGTGTACAACCGTCGCGTCGTTGACAAGACAACTAGGGCACCGCGGTTAGCAATAGCTGGGAGCGGTGTACCTTATCTGCAAAGAAACAAGGGGTGGATACGTAGTCTGCTTCGCGTCATCAGGGCCTACGACTCTGGTCACGCTTCGGAGGTTGCAGTAGCCGATTATTTAGCGAAACTGAACTACGAGGTTCATCTTGGCATGAGTGAAAAGACAGTCGGTCCGCGCTGCATAGTCGCGCATCGGAACAGCAAGAGAAGTATTCGCAAAGGCGGAGGAGGGCACCTGTTCTATACCGGCACGACCCGAGATACCAACCATCCGTCACTTCCATCGATTGTGACCGGCATGGATTTCGACGCTCTCGTTAAAGTGCTTATGCCGCACGCGGCCAAGATGAGCGAGGCCACGCTGTCAGGACAATCAGAGCCACCAAATGACGACGAAATTAATTCAGAGTGGGCGCGTCTATCGCACTCGCACAAACCCGACGAAAATCTACGATAGGAGTAGCTTGGCGTATCGATCTCAACATACTCTCGGTTGTCATCACCGGGCTTGACCCGGTGATCTCGCTTAGAGACGCAACGTGCCAACCTAAGCGGGATGGCCGGGTCAAGCCCGGCCGTGACGCCGAGTGTGGTCACCCCCGTTGAAGCCAGCTCGTGTTCGGGCGTAAACATTGGCGATGCGAAAGAAGCGCGCCATCACAAAGTCAAAGCGCCGGAAGCAGACGCTTCCGTGGCGATGGCGGGCTCGCGTCGTTATGCATTCGCCGGAATTCCGATTATTGGCGCACCGGGATGCTCCTGCCATCACGCAGAGCCGCTACGAAGCCGCAGACCAAGCGTGGGTCGATGCCATGTCTTGCTGGAATTCCGATGAAGCTACGGTGGATGCCAAAGCGGGTCCCGACACGCTCGCCTCTATCAGGGACCTGATTGGCTCAGTCGACGGTTTACCGGCCGACCTGGGCGCGCACAAAAAGCATTACCTCAAGGCGATGGGTTATGGCCGCAAGCGTCCTCGTTGATGCAGCGGGCGACACAAATTATTCCGTTGTCATCACCGGGCTTGGCCCGGTGATCTCGCTTAGGGACGCGCCATCCTAAGCGGGATGCCCGGGTCAAGCCCGGGGCATGACAAGTCTGTGTTGCCCCATGCCCCTAGACCTTCCCCACACCAACAGGCTTAATCGCGCCCTCACCGGAGAACACCCATGAAAGCAGTGCTACTCACCAATCACGGCGGGCCGGAGATGCTGCGCTATGGCGAGACGGCGGACCCGGTGGCCGGGCCCGGCGAAGTCGTGGTCGACATCCACGCGGCCTCCGTCAACGGCGCCGATTACAAGGTGCGGCGTGGCAAGGGCCGCTACCTGCTCAATAAATTCCCGCACATTCTCGGCCGTGACTTCTCCGGCGTGGTCAGCGCGGTGGGCGCGGGCGTCAACGACTTAAAAGTCGGCGATGCCGTGTTCGGCGTGACCGACGTTGGGCAGGAGGGCGCCTATGCCGAAAAGATCGCCATCAAGGCGGCGATCGTCGCCAAGAAGCCCGCTTCCCTCAGCCACACCGAAGCGGCGGCGCTCGGGCTCATCAGCCTGACCGCGCTCACCGCCATCGAGGATACCCTGCATCTGCAAGCCGGCCAGACCATTTTGATCCAGGGCGGCGCCGGCGGCGTCGCGGGCTTTGCCGTGCAGCTCGCCAAGCATCTCGGCTGCAAGGTGATCTCCACCGCCAGCGCCGCCAATCTCGCCTATGTGCGCGGTCTCGGCGCCGACCAGGTGATCGACTACAACGCGCAGGATTTCACGACAATCGGCCCGATCTGCGACGCGGTGTTCGACACCGTCGGCGGCGATGCCGTGCGCGCCGGCAGCTACAAGGTGCTCAAGCCGGGCGGCAAACTGGCGTGGATTTCGCCGGCCGAGGGCGAGGCGCGCGCCGACGTCGAGACGCTGCGGCCCGACGTCAAGCGCGACCGCGCCCATCTCGAGCGCATGCTGGCGCTGGTTGCTGCCGGCGCGGTGAAGCCGCCGGCCATCGCCCACTACAAGCTCGCCGACGCCATCGAGGCCCACCGCATCAGCGAGGCGCGCCATCTGCGCGGCAAGCTGGTATTCGATGTGCGCTGAGGCCTCTCCGCGGTCATTGCCGGGCTTGACCCGGCAATCCATACTGACGCTCAGCAACATCAGTCTTAGGGAGAAAAAACCATGCGCGCTAACATCAAATCGCTGCTTGTGACGTCGATCGCCTTGGCATCGTTCGCCGGTCTGACCGGCACGGCAAGCGCTGCCGATCCGCACGGCCAGTGGGTGCGGCCGTCGACCGGCACGCAGATCAGTTTTTACGCCTGCGGCGGCAAGCTGTGCGCCAAGATCGTCGCGGTCAAGGACGAGGCGCGCAAGAGCACGATCGGCACCGTGATCGTCAAAGGAATGACCAAGAGCGGCGACAACAAATGGGAGGGCGACCTGCTCAATACCGACGACGGCAAAATCTATTCCGGCGTGGCCACATTGGAAGGACCGACCGCGCTCAATCTCAAAGGCTGCGTGGCCGGAGGACTCATCTGCCGCGGCGAGACCTGGACCAAGGTGAAGTAATAAAGCCATGCGCCTGCATCAATCGACGCTGCGCATCGCGATCGTCGCCTCGATGATCGCGATGGCGGGCGCAGCGCCCGCCTTCGCCCAGAGCGATCTTGCCCGCGCCTATCGCGTCATCGCTGCTAAGAAATTCGTCGACCTCACGCACAGCTTCTCACCCGACACGCCGGTGTGGTCGGGCTTCGGCCAGGCCAAGTTCTCGCCCGCGTCCGATCCGAAAACCAAGAAGCCCTATACCATCAAGGACGACGGCTTCCGCACCACGTTCTACGAGATCGTCGGCCAGTACGGCACGCATGTCGATCCGCCGGCGCATTTCTCCGAGAACGGCATCACCCTGGACGAGATCCCGCTCAAGCAGATGATGCTGCCGCTGATCG
>JACQDO010000333.1 GCA_016201085.1 Hyphomicrobiales bacterium
AATATTACGCCGAGATCGGCTTCGGTGCGATCACCTGGCACGGCCTGACCATGAACAAGGCCCGCTTCGCCAAGTTGCCGAAAGAAGTGCAGGACATCATCACGGAAGTCGGCCGCGAATACGAAACGCTCACGGGCAAGGTCAACGAAGAAAACTATCCCAAGCAGATGGAGCAACTGCGTGCGGCGGGAGCGGTCGTCAAGAAACTGCCTGAGTCCGTGCGCGTCGAGTGGGCCACCGCGATGAAGGACTGGCCGCAGCAAAAAGCCGACGAGCTCGACAAGCTGGGCTTGCCCGCCTCGCAGGTGCTCAAGCTCACGATCGAGGAAGCCGAGAAGCTCGGCTACAAGTGGCCGGTGCGCTACACGATCAAGTAGCATTCGACGAATGCAGCGGGCGGCCGAGGACCGGTCGCCCGCTGCTGGCTTTGAGGGGGCGTGCAAGTGCTTGAAAATCTGAATACCAGGATCGTGCGCGTATTGCTCGCAGGCGCCGCGGCGATCATTTTCCTGCTCGGCTTTGTGGTCTGCACCGACGTGTTCGGGCGCGCGCTGTTCAATTCTCCGCTCAAAGGCACGCCGGAGATTGTCTCGATGTCGATCGTCATCATCTGCTTCCTGCTCGCCGGCTATTCGGTGCAGAGCGGCAGCATGATCTACACCGATGTTTTCGCCTCGATGTTCGGCGTGCGCGGACGCGCCTTTGCGCAATTGCTCTCGGCCGTGCTCGGCATCCTCTTTTTCGGTCTGATCGTATGGGGCAGCTACGAACCCACGCTGCATGCCTGGGTGAGCGGCGAATATGAAGGCGAAGGCGCGCTGCGCGTGCCGGCCTTTCCGGCCCGCATCGTCGTCTTGGTTGGTGCCGTGCTGGTGGTGATTTCCTACTGCTTCATTGCGGTGCACGCCGCCCGCGCTTTAGTGACCGGCCGGGCAGCGGACGAGCCGCATTCCGCTCCCGTGCAAATCTAAGGACAGCACGTCATGCTCGGCCATCTCGACATGATCGTCATCGTCGTTGTGGTGCTCGCGCTGGTGTTCGCCGGCGTGCATATCGCCATTTCGCTGGGCATCACCGCGGCGCTCGGCATCTATCTGATGATGGGCGACATCGAGGTGGTGCGCAATTTCGTCGCCAGCACCGCCTACGAAGCGCTGCGCGATTACGTGTTCGCGGTCATCCCGCTGTTCATGTTGATGGGCGACTTTCTCGCCAAATGCGGAGCGGCGCGCGATCTCTATGCGCTGGGCAATCGCGCCAGCAAATGGCTGCCGGGGCGACTTGCGGCCGCGACCATTCTGGCCAATGCGCTGTTCGGTTTCGTCACCGGCGTGAGCATCGCTTCCGCCGCCGCGTTCTCGCGCATCGCCTATCCGGAAATGAAGCGCTACGGCTACCGGCGCGATTTCTCGCTCGGCTGCGTCGCCGGCAGCGCCTGCCTCGGCATGTTGATCCCGCCCTCGGTGTTGATGATCGTCTGGTGCGTACTGACCGAACTGTCGATCGGCAAGGTGTTCCTGGCCGGCATCATTCCGGGTTTCCTCGCCGCCGGCGGCATGATCGCCTATGTGGTAGTCGCAGCCATTCTGAAACCCGAGCTGGTCGGCGGTCAGCCCCGTCTCGGCGCCGCGGCAGTTGGCGCGGATGTCGCCCGTGCGCCCGCCGCGCCGCCGGTCGAAGACGAGCCGATCGGCGCCATCCTTTTCAGCACCTTGCTTGTGGTCGCGCTGATCCTCGGCACCCTGGGGGCGATCTGGCTCGGCTTGTGCACGCCGACCGAGGGCGCCAGCGTCGGCGCGGTCGGCTCGCTCCTCCTGGCGGTCATCAAGGGCATCAAGCCGCGCGAAGTGTGGCAGGTGGTGCTCGATGTCGGCCGCACCTCGGGGCCGCTGCTGCTGCTGTTGTTCTGCGCTCAACTTTATTCGCGCGTCCTGTCCATGACCGGCTTCACCGAAGCCGCCAAGGTGTTCCTGCTCGGCACCGGGCTGGGCACCTGGGGCATTCTGATCGTCATGGTGGCGATCTGGTTCGTGCTCGGTTGTCTGATCGATTCGATCTCCATCATTCTATTGACGGTGCCGATCTTCGCCCCGATCGCCACGCAACTCGGCTTCGATCCGATCGCCTTCTCCATCATGGGCATCCTGGCGATCGAAACCGGCCTGCTGACGCCGCCGTTCGGCATCCTGGTGTTCACCGTCAAGGCCGCGGTTCCCGACAAAAGCGTCACGCTCGCCGAGATATTCGCCGGCTCGATCCCCTACTGGATCGTGTTGCTGGTGGTGGTCGCGGCCCTGGCGGTGTTTCCACAGCTCGCCACCTTCCTGCCTAGCCTGTAGCGCAGGCTGGCGGTAATCACCTGCTCCGAAACGGCCTTTACCGGCGGTCGCGATGCGTTGCGGTCGTGGCATAGTGCTGGCAAGTGATTCGCTTCGACACTATTTGAAGGCTCTTATGGCTAAATCCGCGACCAAGAAGAAAACGACAAAACAGCCCGACCTGTTCGAAGCCGCCGCCTCGCGTACGCCCAAAGCCGCGCGCAGCGCGCCGAAAGCGCCGGCACGCACGAAGTCCTCCGGGCGCGCCAGCGCCGAGTCCGGTTACACCGCCAAGCACATCGAGGTGCTGGAGGGGCTCGAGCCGGTGCGCCGCCGCCCCGGCATGTATATCGGCGGCACCGACGAGAAGGCGCTGCATCACCTGTTTGCCGAGGTGATCGACAACTCGATGGACGAGGCGCTGGCCGGTCACGCCAGCTGGATCGACGTCGAGCTGGAGGCGAACGGCTTCGTCTCGGTCACCGACAACGGCCGCGGCATCCCGGTCGATCCGCATCCGAAATTCAGGAACAAGTCGGCGCTGGAAGTGATCATGTGCATGCTGCATGCCGGCGGCAAGTTCGACTCCAAGGTGTATGAGACCTCGGGCGGCCTGCACGGCGTCGGCGTCTCCGTCGTCAACGCCCTCTCCTCGCTGCTCGAGGTTGAAGTCGCGCGCGAGCAGAAACTCTACAAGATGTCGTTCGAGCGCGGCCATCCCAAGGGCAAGCTGCAGGAACTCGGCAAGATCAACAACCGCCGCGGCACCACCATCCGCTTCAATCCGGATACCGATATTTTCGGCGCCAAGGCCGCGTTCAAGCCGCAGCGGCTGTTCAAGATGGCGCGCTCGAAAGCCTAGCTGTTCGGCGGCGTGAAAATCCGCTGGCGCTGCGATGCCGAAT
>JACQDO010000334.1 GCA_016201085.1 Hyphomicrobiales bacterium
TCATGTACATGATGTTGTAGTCGCCGTCGGCGACCATCACGTTCGACTTGACCACGTCGAGCGCCGAGCGCACGCGCAGATTGATCACCTTTTCGGCGACCGACTGCTTGAACACCTCGGTGGCCTTGGCGATGTCGCCGATTTCGTCGCCGTGCGTGGTGTAGGGCACGTCGACAATGCGGTCATTGGTCAGCTCGACCAGTACGCCAGCCATCTTGCGCAAGGGCTTGGCGATCAGGAACGCGCCGAACACGGCCGAACCGATCAGCACCACAATGACGATGGCGCCGACGCCAAGACCGATGCGCTCGTTCCAGGCCATCTGCCGCGCGGCTTCGGCGGCGCTGGCGTTCATGCGTTCTTTAACGGCGTCGGCGATTTTATTGGCCTTCTCTTCCATCTGCGCGGCAAGCGGCAGCGTGCGCTCGCGAACGAGCTTGGTACCTTGCTCGTCGAGCGCCGCAAGGCGCTTGATCGCCTCGGCCGGCAATGACCCGTCTTCTTTCCGGCCGGCTTCGAGCGCCAGCATTTCCGTCTTAAGTTTGATGAAGTCATTCGCGCCTGCCGCATACTGGTCTGCGAGACTATCGATTCCCTTCAGCGTCTCGACGGTAGATGGGATGCTGACAAATCGAAGCGCCTCGTTGATATATTTGTTTATCGACTTGTGGCGATCGTTGGTGTAGGCCTTCGCCTTATTCATATCATCGACCGAACGAGAAAGACGCAGATCGCGCACGCCGGTCTGCATACCGCGTATCGATGCTTTCACGTCCAATATATTTTGCACCAGGTTGGCCCGGCGAACGACGTCATCGCTCGAGTTCCGCACCCATGCATTGCCAAACATCTGGGTCGCAAGCATGGCCGCCACCAGCAGCACGCCGAGGCCGGACATGATCGCGAGTTTTGTTCCGATGCGGATATTCGAAAGCTTGGGCATTACTGCGCTCCTTGAAAAATTAGCTGGAGTGGATGGTTTGACAATCGCCCGGACGAGTTCCGACTTGTGCCGGTCGGCCCGCTAGCAACCGTATGCATGATCAGTTCTTTGCCCCCGATGCGGCGGCGTCGACCTCTTGCACCGAGAGCAGATTGGGTAGATCGATCAGCGCGATCATCGTATTGTCTAAGCTGACAAGGCCGGACAGGAAGTCCGTGCTGGCGCCTTGCGCCGTGCGCGGTACCGGCTGAATCTGACTGGCATCGACCGAGACGATGTCGAGCACACGGTCGCCGATCAAGCCGACCTGGCGGCCGTTAACCTGTACGATGATGACAATGTGCAGCGGTGTTGTCTCGGTCAGACCTTCGCCCAGCCGGCAGCGCAAATCGACAATCGGAACGATGGCGCCGCGCAGGTTGAGCACGCCACGCACGTATTCGGGTTGTCGCGGCAGATGGGTGATGTCCGCCCAACCCTTGATCTCGCGCACCGCCATGATATCAACGCCGTACTGGTCGTCGCCGATAGCGAAGCTGATGAACTGACTCTGCACCGCCGCCGCCTCGCTGCGCGTGGCGTCGGCGATTATCCAATTGCTGGGATTTGATTGACTTGAAGAAGAGTTTGGCGACGTGGCTGATTGACTCATATACATTTGCCGCGCTTCGTTCGCGGTCCCCTTCCAACGGTTATGTCATTGAGCGTCTCTCCCGGGCCTTCCGGAAAGCGCGCGGCGAGACCGAATGACCGTGCAGGTGGTAAGATTCAACTCCAACCAAATCAGCAGTCATAAATTTATGATAAAGTAGTGATGACGGATTTAATCCGGACGATAAGTTGGGTCGTTAACATAGATTGCGATCGCGCAAATCACGCCGATGCCGGAGACGGTCGTACGCCGCCCGCGGCGATGCCTGATCCGTCGCGCTAAGGGAAAATACGTAGCCAATCCCGTGCGCTAGCCGCGCGCCGCCGGCTGGCATTAGCCGCGCGCCGCCGGCTGGCATTAGCCGCGCGGCGCGCTCTGCTTGAGCGCACGCATCACGTCGCCGCGCGAGATCATGCCCAGCATCTGCCGGTTCGGGCCGAGCACCGGAAAGCTACGGATCTTGAGGTTGACCATCAGTTGCAGCACGCGGGTCAACGGCGTCGCCGGTTCGACATGCACCACTGCTTCGGTCATCACGTCGCCGACCGTGCGTTTCATCAGTTCGTCATAACGCGGGACCATCTGGCCGGTCGTGAAGGCGAAAATGCGCAGGAAATCGAATTTGGTCACGATCCCCAGTATGGCCCCATCTTCGACGACCGGAAACGCATCGAAATCATGCCGCTTAAACAATGTTTCCACCTCGGCCATGCTGCATTGGCGCGTCACGCTGTTGACCGCCGGCGTCATGAACTGACCGACTGTCGATTCAAGAAAGCGATACATGATCGGCAATCCCTTTCATTTACCTCTTCGCGGGTCGCTTGGACGACACAAATCGCTCAACGGCCGCTGCATTGACCTGCTGCGGCGGTTATAGTGGCGCGGGCTGTCTAGCACGGCCATGTCCCGTTCGTCATGGCCGCGCATCCGGCTGCGGAAAGACCGTGCGCCTGGGAGTTCCTCGGCGCCTGCAACCGATCGGGCAAGTCCGGCGTTGGCACCGCGGCCAAGTCAGTGTGGCCAAGTCACTGCGGTCATATCACTCGGAGGCCGAACGATGGCGCGTCTTGGCTATCTTGCCGTCCTGATGGTCGTGTTTGGCAGCGTGGTTTTTGGACTGGACTGGCAGTCGGCGCCGATGTCGCCAATGCCGGACAGCGGACGCCTGGCGCAGCCGGTGGTGAAGCCAGCAACGCCACCGGTTCCGATCAACCAGCCGGCCCCGCCGGTGCCGGCACTTATTGAAGCGCCTGCGCCGCCCGCGGCAGCCGTAAACGCCCAGCCGGCACCGCAGATCGCCTGCAATGTCAGCGCCTGCGCCAGGGCCTACCGCTCATTCCTGGCGGCGGATTGCAGCTACCAGCCGACCGGCGGTCCGCGCCGGCGATGCACCAAGTAATCAAGTAATAACGACTGGAACAACATAAGCGCGAATATCTGTGAAGTTCGCCTGATAGGATGTTCGGGCCGAACCGTGAAAAGAAGACTTAATTTAAATTGAGACATTTATTAGCGATAAATTATCGCTACCTCTCACTAAGAACGTCAGATTATTCGCCATTAATTCGGTCGTATAGCAGTTATTGCATGCTTGCGCGCATGAGCAATGTCTCCGCGCCGCTCAATAATGCCGAAAGCCTTGCAGGCCGGACAGCGCCCGAGTCAGCCGCGCAAGTCGCGGTGCATGCGGACGCCGCTCGCGCGCCGTGGTACTCGCGGCCGCTTCAATTGATCGTCGTCTGCGGCATCATCCTGATTGCCGTCGTCATGGCCGTGACGTGGAGCCTGCTGTCGAATCTTCGCGATCGCGACCTGACCGATCGAGAACACGATCTGTCGAGTCTTTCGCTGGTGCTCGCCGAACAGCTCGATCGCAGCTTCCAGTCGATCGACCTGATCCAGACGGTCTTGGTCGAACGGATGCAAAATTTCGGAATTTCGTCGATAGCCGACCTTGAACAGCACATGTCGGGCTACGACACCTATCAACGCTTCAACGACCTCATCGGCGGTCTGCCGCATATCGACGCCATCATATTGACCGATGCCAATGGGAAACTGATCAACTTCTCCCGTACTTGGCCAATTCCCGATATCAACAGTCTCGATCAGGACCACACCGAGGCATTCAGATCCGATCCATACTTGATGACCCTTGTCAGCAAACCTCGGCACAGCCAAGCGACCGGAAACTGGGTGCTGCCGATCGCGCGCAAGGTTATCGGTCCGAACGGCAAGTTCCTGGGCGTAATCCTGGGTGTCATGGAGTTGAGGTATTTTGAAAACCTCTTCCAATCCATCATGCCTGGCGAGGGCAGTTCGATTTCGCTCCACCTCAACGACGGCACCATATTGGCGCGCTATCCGCGCATCGAATCGGTCATCGGGCGTTCTTTCCCGGCCTCGCTTAACGCGCTCGGAATGCGCGATCGCGGAACGATCCGAATACGACAAGGGACAATGGATGGTAAGGATAGGATATTGGCCGCCCAGCGTCTGGCTCATTTCCCGCTCTATGTGACGGTTGGCGACGACATCTCGACCGCTCTCGCCAGTTGGAAACGCGGTGCCATGACCATGATCGGCGCGGCCCTTATCATCGGGCTCGTGATCGGCGGTGTCGTCGTGCTTTGCGTGTGGCGGGTCGGAAAAAACCTGCGTGAACACGATCTGCAACGCGACGTCGCCCTCAATCACATGTCGCAGGGCCTTTGCATGTTCGATGCCAAGCAGCGGCTGATCGTCTGCAATGAGCGCTATGCCGACTTATACGGATTGAGCAAAGAGCAGACCAAGCCTGGGACGACGCTGCGCGCCATTCTTGAATATCGAATCGCCGCTGGAAACGCGCCGGAAGACCATGAGAAATACATTGCGGACCGGCTCGACGAAGTGGGGAAAAATCAGCCCTACCAAGTCACCAATCGACTGGATAACGGCCGTTATATTTCCGTCGTCCACACGCCGATGGCCGACGGCGGCTGGGTGGCGACGCATGAGGACGTCACCGAAGCAAGATACCGCGAGGGCTCTTTCCGCCTGCTTTTTGAGCGCAATCCGGTACCGATGTGGGTTTTTGATCGAGAGACCTTGCGCTTCCTCGCGGTCAACGATGCGGCTGTCGCGCATTATGGCTATAGCCGCGAGCAACTCATGGCGATGTCGGTTCTCGACGTCCGTCCAGCCGAGGATCGCGCCAAATTTATTCAGCATCAACAAGCGCTACCAGATGATCAGATCAATCCCAATATCGTGCAACATCTCAGGTCGGATGGCAGCAAAATCGATGTGTCCATCTATTCACGAACCTTGATGTATAGCGGCCATAAGGCACGAATGGTTGCGTTACACGATATTACTAAAATCAAGCTGACCGAAAGCGAACTCCGCCGCACCAAAAAATTCCTCGATACGATCATCGAGCATGTTCCGCTTCCGATCGTCGTGAAGAACGTACCAAATTCGTCGCAAGACGCGCTCGACTGCCAATTCACCCTTGTCAATCGAGCCTTTGAAGAGCTTACCGGCGACTTGCGGTCCAAGCTGATCGGTAAGTCGGCAAGCGAACTGTATACGAGGGAGCGGGCCGAGAGAATAGCGGAGTCCGATCGGGAAACGTTGGAATCGCGCGCGGCGGTACTGACTCTCGAACATCCTATTGTCACGGCCAGCAACGGTATTCGCCTGGTCGCGGCCAAGAAGGTCGCCATTCGCGACGACGACGGCAAGCCGCAGTATCTGCTGTCCCTGCTTGACGATGTGACCGAAAGGCGGCGCAGCGAACAGCGCATCGCGCATATGGCGCATTACGACAGCCTGACCGAACTGCCGAATCGGGCGGCCTTCAACGAGCGCTTCGCCGCCACGCTCGAGCGGGCTGCCGCAAACAACGAACAGTTCAGCGTTCTGAGCGTCGACTTCGATCACTTCAAGGAAGTCAACGACCTGTTCGGCCATTCGACCGGCGATGCATTGTTGCGCGAGGCGACGCGCCGTCTACAGGCGGCCGCCACCGGGGCTTTCCTCGCGCGCGTCGGCGGTGACGAATTCATGCTGATCGTCACGCATGGCACGCAACCGGCCGCCGCCGCGGCGCTGTCCGAACGCCTGCTGGCCGCCTTCGTCGACGAATTCGAGGTCGACGGCCGGCAGTTGCAGATCGGCCTGACGATCGGCGGCGCGGTCTATCCCAGGGACGGCACCGATGCCAAGACGCTGATGGTCAATGCCGACACCGCGCTCTACCGCGCCAAGGCGGACATGCGCGGGTCGATTTTGTTCTTCGAGCCGTCAATGAGCATCCGGCTGGGCGAACGGCTGGCGTTGCAGGGCGCCTTGCGGACGGCGATCGCGCGCGGGGAACTGTTGCTGCATTATCAGCCGCAAGTGCGCATGAGCGGCGAGACCATCGGCTTCGAAGCCTTGCTGCGCTGGCAGCATCCGAGCCATGGCATGGTCTCTCCCGCGACCTTTATTCCGATTGCCGAAGAAAGCGGCCTCATCGTCGCGATCGGCGAATGGGTGTTGCGCGAAGCCTGCCGCGAAGCGGCGTCCTGGCCGCACCCGCTGACCGTCGCGGTCAACATCTCTCCGATCCAGTTCCACCAAGGCGACCTGCCGAGTCTGGTGCATTCGATCCTGCTGGAAACCGGGCTTGCCGCGACGCGCCTCGAACTGGAAGTCACCGAAAACGTCTTGATCGACGACTTCCCGCGCGCCGTCTCCATCCTGCGCCGGCTCAAAGCGCTCGGCGTGCAGATCGCATTGGACGATTTCGGCACCGGCTATTCGTCGCTGTCGTATCTGCATTCGTTTGCCTTCGATCGCATCAAGATCGACCGCGCGTTCATCGGCGATCTCGATCACAACCGCCATTCCATGGTCATCGTCCGTGCGGTCATCGGCCTCGGTCACAGCCTCGACGTGCCGATCCTGGCGGAAGGCGTCGAGACCGAAATCCAGCATGCCATTCTGGTGCAGGAAGGCTGCGATGCCATGCAAGGTTATCTGACCGGCCGGCCGCAGCCGATCGCGAACTATGCCAAACTGATCGGCGCTGAAACGGCCGCGCGGGAAGATTACGCGCAAGTCGGTTAGATATCTTTCCGCTTCGCTTTGGTGGTGCCGCGGTGTGTTGGCTTTGATTATGCCTGCGCCGGCAAAGCGCGGCTGAGCGCTGGCACCCGTCGGATCGCCTGCTCATAGCCGGCGATCACGCCGTCTACCATGGCATCGGCCGAGAACGCGGCGGCGACCTGCGCGCGAAGTTTCCGCGTGATCTCGACCATCGCATCCGGGTCGGCGAGGGCACTGGCGATCGCTGCGGCCAGCACGGTCACGTCGCCGGGAGGCACCAGTACAGGCGACAGCGGCCCGTAGATTTCCGGAATGCCGCCGACACTGGTGGTGATCAGCGGCTTGCCGGCGCTGGCCGCTTCCAGCACCACATAAGGTAGCGATTCCGCGCGCGACGGGATAACCATGATGCGGCCGAGCGCCATGGCCGCGCGCGCCGGCATCGGCGGCGCAAAGCGAATGAACCCGGTGAGCTCCGTGCGCGCCACCTGTGCGCTCAACGACGCCATGTCCGGGCCTTCGCCGACCAGCGTCGCGGTCACATGCGCGCCGCCGCGGTGCAGGCTGGCAATGGCGTCGATCAACAGGTCGATGCCTTTCACCGGGCGGAACTCGCCGAGGAAAACCAGATCGGTCGCATGATCTGCCAGCGTCACCGGCGCGAATTCGTTGCCGGCGACGCCGTTATGCACGACGCGCACCAGGCCCACGGGCTGGCCGATCTTGCCGTCGAAGATACGCGCGCTATAGGCGCTTTCGAACAGATAAAGGTCGCCGCGCCACATCAGCATTCGTTCGAGGGCCAGATAGGCCTTGCCGGTGAAGCTTGTGTGGTCGAGCAGCAGGCTGCCGCCATGCGGGGTGTAGGCGCGGATCGCGGGTTTTGCGGCGAGCGCAAGGCGCGCGAAGGCGCCACCCTTGGCGCCGTGGCCATGGATCACATCGGGCTCGGTTTTGCGCACGCGCTTGGTGATTTGCCAGGCAGCGGGCAAGTCCTGCGGGCCGAACGGGCGGTGAACTGGGGTCAGCGTGAGACCGAGCGCCAGTAGAGGCGCCAGCCCGGCAAAAATTTCGCGCGAACGGGCATTGCCGGTCGAGCTGTCGGCGACAATGCCGACCTGGTGGCCGCGCGCGATCTGACCGTGCACAAGATCGACAACATGGCGGAACAATCCGCCAATCGGCGCTCGTAGCACATGCAGGATTTTCAGGGAGCGCATTTCAAGTCCGCATGAATTTCGTTACAGGCGCTCGGGGGCGTTCTTGATTGTCTTGAGCCAGGCCGTCGACGAGCTGCGCACCCATTCCTCGGCTTGGCTCTTGGCATCGAAGCCACTGACAAAATGCATGCTCTGACCGTCGGAAATGCGCACGCGCCAGCCGCTGCCGATCGGCATGGCGACGATTTCAAACGACGGAGCCGCGGAGTTCGTATTCATTGCCCGGCATATATACAAATTTCTTAAAATCGTTCCAGCGCACCGAAGTGGTAAACGTCGTTCAGCGTTAACCGGGCACGACCCGATTCGAATAATCCGAATGGTATCAATAGACCACCACCGACCGGATCGATTTGCCGTCATGCATAAGCTCGAAGGCGTCGTTAATCTTATCGAGCGGCATGGTGTGGGTGATCAGATCGTCGATGTTGATCTTGCCGTCCATGTACCAGTCGACAATCTTCGGCACGTCGGTGCGTCCGCGCGCGCCGCCGAAGGCTGTGCCCTTCCAGACGCGGCCGGTCACCAGCTGGAACGGCCGCGTGGCGATTTCCTGGCCAAAACCCGCCACGCCGATGATGATGCTCTCGCCCCAGCCGCGGTGGCAGCACTCCAGCGCCTGACGCATGACCTGCACATTGCCGATGCATTCGAAAGAAAAATCCGCGCCACCGCCGGTGAGGTCGATCACCGCCTGCACCACTTTGTCGGCGCCAACCTCGTTCGGATTGACGAAATACGTCATGCCGAATTTCCTCGCCATGTCGACGCGAGCCGGATTGGGATCGATACCGACGATCTTATCGGCGCCGACCATGCGGGCGCCCTGCACGACGTTGAGCCCGATGCCGCCGAGGCCAAACACCGCGACATTGGCGCCCGGCAATACTTTGGCGGTGTTGATGACGGCGCCGATGCCGGTGGTGACGCCGCAGCCGATGTAGCAGATCTTGTCGAAGGGCGCGTCCTCGCGCACTTTCGCGATGGCGATTTCCGGCAGCACGGTGAAGTTGGCGAAGGTCGAGCAGCCCATGTAGTGGAACACCGGATCGCCGTCGCAGCGAAAGCGGGATGTGCCGTCCGGCATCAGCCCTTTGCCTTGCGTGGCGCGGATGGCGGTGCACAAGTTGGAGCGGCGTGACAGGCAGGTTTTGCATTGCCGGCATTCCGGCGTGTAGAGCGGGATGACGTGATCGCCGGGCTTCACGCTGGTCACGCCTGCTCCGATCTCGCGCACCACGCCGGCGCCTTCATGGCCGAGGATGGCCGGGAAGATGCCTTCCGGATCGGCGCCCGACAGCGTGTAGGCGTCGGTGTGACAGACGCCGGTGGCCATGATCTCGACCAGCAGCTCACCGGCCTTTGGCCCTTCGACGTCAATGGTCTCGATGGTGAGCGGCTCACCGGCTTTCCAGGCGACCGCGGCGCGCGTTTGCATGGTGTCCTCCTGGACTCTCCTTTGTCATGCCCGAGCTTGTCCTGGGCATCCACGTCTTTCTTGCGTTCAGTAAAGCAAGGCGTGGATGGCATGCGCAACTCGGACTGGTCCGAGTTGCGCCAAAGTTATTGACAGACACAAGTCGGGTATACCCGACTTGTGGCGACAAGCCCGGCCATGACGGATAAATTGATCGAATGGACTTCTCGTTCTCTCCCGAGCAACAGGCGATCCGCAGCGCGATCGAGAAGCTGTGCGCGCGTTTCGGCGACGACTATTGGCTGGCCAAGGACCGCGACGGCGGCTTCCCGCACGACTTCCACCGCGCCTTCGCCGCCGACGGCTGGCTCGGCATCGCCATGCCCCAAGCTTATGGCGGCGCTGGGCTGGGTGTTACCGACGCGGCGATCATGATGCAGACCGTGGCGGAATCCGGCGCCGGCCTGTCGGGGGCCTCGGCGTTGCACATGAACATCTTCGGGCTCAATCCCGTCGTCATGTTCGGCAGCGAGGAACAGAAGAAGCGCATGCTGCCGCCGCTGATCGCCGGCAAGGACAAGGCCTGCTTTGCCGTCACCGAGCCGGACGCCGGGCTCGATACGCTCAACCTGAAGACCAAGGCGGTGCGGCGGGGCGACACGTATGTGCTGAGCGGCCAGAAGATCTGGATATCGACGGCGCAGGTGGCGAACAAGATGCTGATCCTGGCGCGCACCACGCCGCTTGCGCAGGTGAAGAAGAAGACCGAAGGCCTGAGCCTGTTCTACACCGCGCTCGATCGCAGCTTCATCGACGTGCGCGATATCCCGAAGATGGGGCGTCGCGCGGTCGACTCCAATGAATTGTTTATCGAGTCATTGCCGGTGCCGGTGACCGACCGCATCGGCGAGGCGGGAAAAGGCTTCGACTACATCCTGCACGGCATGAACGTCGAGCGCATCTTGATCGCGGCGGAAGCGATCGGGCTCGGCCGCGCCGCGCTGCGCAAGGCCGCCGCTTATGCCGGCGAGCGCCGCGTGTTTGGCCGCGTCATCGGGCAGAATCAGGCGATCCAGCATCCGCTGGCGAAATGCTGGATGGAACTGGAAGCCGCCAACCTGATGACGTTCAAGGCCGCTTCGCTCTACGACCGCGGCGCGCCTTGTGCGGCGGAAGCCAATGCCGCGAAATATCTCGGCGCCGAGGCGGCCTTTGCGGCCTGCGAGGCCGCGGTCATGACGCATGGCGGCATGGGTTATGCCAAGGAATTCCATGTCGAGCGATACTTGCGCGAGGTGATGATCGCGCGGCTGGCGCCGGTCAGCCCGCAGCTCATCCTCTGCTTCATCGCCGAGAAGGTGCTGGGGCTGCCGAAGTCGTATTAATAAGCGCGCGCGAGTGTAATGCCTAAGAATCTAGCTAATGGTTTTCACTACTTCATCTGCAACAAAAACCATCGGGCGTTGATCGCCGCTACTCGGCTTCAATATCTTCGCATCGATTAGATGCGCGATGTTATTCTTTGCTGCATTGTAAGAAATTGTGAGCCTATTTGCAGCATATGGGATCGAGATTGCGGGATGTTCAAAGAGCAGATCGATCAAGCGTCCCAACAGGGCGGATGAACGAGCACGCTGGATTTTCTCATAATAATTATTTTGTAGGCTTTGCAAGGCCTGCGCTCTCGCGATCGCATCGTTGCAAGTTTCCTCGATCCCCACGAGGAAAAATTCAATCCATCGTTCCCAATGCCCTTTCTGGCTGATCGTCAGCATATGGTCGATATAGGCATTGTAATGACTCTCGAAGTAGCTGCTAAGATAAAGGAGCGGCTGTGAAATCTCTTTTCGCGCGCACAGTATGAGAGGTATCAGCAGCCGCCCGACCCGACCATTGCCATCTGGGAATGGATGGATTGCTTCAAACTGATAATGAATCAACGCGAGTTGAATAAGAGTGGGAAGTTCGGATTTTGTGTTATTGATATATTTCTCTAAAGCGGACATCGCTTGATCCACCTCGTGCGGTGGCGGCGGAACATAGCGTGCATTTTCAATGAGTGTGGCGCCGATCCAATTTTGATCCCTCCTAAATTCGCCCGGAACAATATTTGCTCCGCGATTGGATTGAACATTGGTGAGCAAGATCCCGTGAACATCTTTGATCATACGAGATGAAATAGGTAGCTCATCGAGACGTTTCAGCGAATACTCGAGAGCCCGCACATAATTGAGAACCTCGCGCGCGTCTCCGGGAGCTCGCGTTGTTTCCTCATCCACCTCAAAAAGCAGAAGTTGAGTGAGCGTCGTTACGGTGCCTTCGATTTTTGACGAAGCGACAGCTTCCCGCCGCATGAAAGGCCGGATGAGGAGATAGGGATTAGGCAATATGCGCCCGATTCCACTGAGCTCTCCGAGCGCACGTTCTGCTCGTGCAAGCAAAGGAACCAGTGGAGCCAAGTCGAGCGCGGATGGCGGCAATGGGTTGGGATGAAACGCTAAGCCTTTGATGGTGGGGACCAGTTTCCCTGTTCTCGTATCCGTAAAGTCTTCGGCATCCATGGCAGGTTCCAACCCAATTGCGTTAAGTGCAATTGGTCCTTATGAATTGCATTATTCAGCTTATAAATGCAATTCGCAACTCATAAACCATTGATTTATCTCACAATTGAGTACACCATATATACTATCTCAGGTTGAATCAAGATGTGCGGCCGTTGCGTCGATCACCTTGAACAGCGCGCGCAGCACGTCGGTGACGCCCTGGCGCGAGGCCGATGACAGCAACAGTGGCGTCTTCTTGCAGGCCTTCTTCAGCTTGGCGGTCTGCGCCTTGATCGCCTCCGGCGTCAGGCTGTCTACCTTCGACAGCGCGACGATCTCCGGCTTGTCGGTGAGACTTTGCCCATAGGCCTCCAGCTCGGCGCGCACGGTCTTGTAATCGCGGCCGGCATCCTCGCCGGTGCCGTCGACCAGATGCAGCAGCACGCGGCAGCGCTCGGTGTGGCCGAGAAATTTATCGCCGAGGCCGACGCCTTCATGCGCGCCCTCGATCAATCCCGGCAGATCGGCCATGACAAATTCGCGGTTATCGATTTCGAACACGCCGAGCTGCGGATGCAGCGTGGTGAACGGATAATCGGCGATCTTCGGCTTGGCCGCACTGACCGCGGCGAGGAAAGTCGACTTGCCGGCATTGGGCAGGCCGACGATGCCGGCGTCGGCGATCAGCTTCAGCCGCAGGCGGAGGGTGAGTTCCTCGCCGGGCTGGCCGGGATTGGCGTTGCGCGGCGCCTGGTTGGTCGACGACTTGAAATAGGCATTGCCAAAGCCGCCATTGCCACCCTTGGCGATGGTGACGCGCTGGCCGACTTGCGTGAGATCGGCGAGCAGCGTCTCGCCGTCCTCTTCGTACACTTGCGTGCCGACCGGCACGCGCAGCACCTTGTCCTTGCCGTTGGCGCCGTGGCGGTCCTTGCCCATGCCGTTGCCGCCGCGCTCGGCCTTGAAGTGCTGCTGGTAGCGGTAATCGATGAGCGTGTTGAGGCCGTTGACCGCCTCGACGACGACGTCGCCACCCTTGCCGCCGTCGCCGCCGGAGGGGCCGCCGAATTCGATGAATTTCTCACGCCGGAACGCCACGCAGCCGTTACCGCCCGCGCCTGACGCGATATAGACCTTGGCTTCGTCGAGGAATTTCATGACGTTAGCGTATATCTCGGTTTACGACAGAATTGCAGGAATAAATCTGACCTAAGGCCGATCTAGTCCCTGAAAGCAGGAATCACAGGGAGGACAGCCATGACGACGCATGATCACGACCACGGCGAAGGCCCCAGCCGGCGCAAGGTGCTGGAATGCATGACCTGGGCCGGTACTGGGGTGCTGTGGACTATCTCCGGCGGGGTTCCGCACTCGCTTGGCATCATCGATGAGGCGCTGGCGGCCGACGCCAAGGGGCTGACCTTTCTGCAGATCAGCGACAGCCATATGGGTTTCGACAAGCCGGCCAATCCCAATGTCAAGAGCACGCTGGAAGAGGCGATCGGACGGATCAAGGCACTGCCGGCCAAGCCCGCCTTCATGATCCACACCGGCGACATCACGCATCTGTCGAAGGTTAAGGAATTCGACGATGCCGAGCAGATCATTTCGCAGGCCAAGCTCGACGTGAACTACGTGCCGGGCGAGCACGACATCATCGATCCCGAGATCAAGCTCTACAAGGAGCGCTATGGCCGCGGCGCCAAGGGGCCGGGCTATTACAGCTTCGACGCCAACGGCGTGCACTTCATGGGTCTGGTCAATGTAGCTGCGCTCAAGGCCGGCGGCATGGGTAGCCTCGGCGACGAGCAGCTCGCCTGGATCGAAGCCGATCTGAAAGGCCGCTCTACTTCGACACCGATCGTGGTGTTCGCGCATATCCCGCTGTGGACGGTCTATCCGCAGTGGGGCTGGGGCACCGAGGACAGCGAGCGCGCGCTTAGCTACATGAAGCGCTTCGGCTCGGTCACCGTGCTCAACGGCCACATCCATCAGGTGATGCAGAAGGTCGAGGGCAACGTCACCTTCCACACCGCACGCTCGACCGCCTTCCCGCAACCGGCGCCTGGTTCGGCGCCGTCGGCCGGCCCGCTGAAGGTGACGGACGACAAACTGCGAACGATGCTGGGCATCGCCAGCATCGCGTTCGAGCAGGGCGATCAGCGCCTCGCCATCGTCGACACGCCGCTGGCGAGCTGAGGACCGTCATGAACTTTGGAAAAAACATCGCGCTTGGCGCGATCGGGCTGGCCGTTGTCGCTGCAATCGCGATCGGTCCGGTGCGAGCCGAAGAGGTCGAAGTGAAGATCGACAACTTCGTCTACAATCCGCAGACCCTCACGGTGAAAGCCGGAACCACCGTGACCTGGGTCAACCACGATGACATTCCGCACACCGCGACCTCGAAGACCGGCGTGTTCCGTTCGAAGGCGCTCGATACCGACGACAAGTTCTCGTTCACATTCGCGACAGCGGGAACGTTCCCGTATTTCTGCGCCTTGCATCCGCACATGACCGGGACGATTGTGGTGGAGGCGGGCAGCGGCAAATCGTGAGCGGCATCGAACGATACGCTTTTCGCCAAGCCGAGACCTCAGCGATGGCCGGTGACGCGGCGGAGTGGAACGATGGCAGCAAGGCCGAGCGCTTCAAGGCGCTCGCGCTGCCGCATCTCGACGCGCTCTATACGCTGGCGCGCTATCTGATGCGCGGCGCGAACGAGGCCGACGACGCGGTACAGGAATGTTACCTGCGCGCCTTCTGCCACTTCGATACTTTTCGCGGCGGACCGATCAAGCCCTGGCTGCTCGCTATCCTGCGCAATGTCTGCCACGCCGCTTACGCCGGCAACAGCCGGCTGGTCTATGCCGATACCACCGAGCCCGATGACGCGCAGGTGACGCCGGTCTGGCGCGACAACAGCGAGACTCCGGAGCAGGCGGTACTGCGACGCCATGATTCCGAAACCATTCGCCGGCTGATCGACGAACTGCCGGCGGAATTCCGCGAGGTGATCGTGCTGCGCGAGATCAACGAGCTGTCCTATCGCGACATTGCCACAGTGATCGAGGCGCCGATCGGGACGGTAATGTCGCGGCTGGCGCGCGCACGCGAGACGCTGCGCAAGGCCTGGCTGGCAGCCGAAGGGGGCACGCTTCCATGAATTGCGAAGACAGCAACGTATTGGTGCACGCGCTGATCGACGGCGAGCTCGATGCCGGGCACGCGCGCGAGGTCGAAGCGCATATCGCGGGCTGCGCGGCTTGCAGCGAGCGGCTGCGCGAATTCCGCGAATTTCGCGACGCCATGGCGCCGGCCAGCCTGCGCTACCGCGCGCCACGGGGTTTGCGCTTCCGCATCGAAGGTAAGTTGCCGGCGCCGCCTGCGGTCGGCTCCAGCCGGCGCGCGGTGATCAAGGGCTTCGCGTTTGGGGCAACGCTGAGCGCGCTGGCCGCCTCCGGCGTGCTGGTGATGGTCATGCGCGGCGACGACGAACGGCGCGTGCTCGGCGAAGTGGTGTCGGCGCATCTGCGTTCGCTGCAGGCGCATCATCTCACCGAAGTGCAATCGAGCGACCAGCACACGGTCAAGCCCTGGTTCAACGGCCGGCTCGACGTGGCGCCGCCGGTGATCGACCTGACCGCGCAGGGCTTCACGCTTCTAGGCGGCCGCCTCGATTATGCCGACGCCAAGCCGGTGGCGGCCATCGTCTACCGGCGCCGCGTGCACGTCATCAATCTGTTCTGCGCGCCGGCGCCCGGCTCGGCCAAGCGCGCCGCGCGCATGGCGAGCCTGCACGGCTTCAATGTGCGCAGCTGGAGCGAGAACGGCCTCAATCTCTGGGCGGTCAGCGACATCAATGCCGAGGAACTCGCTGAGTTCGGCGAGAAGTTCGAGGCGGCGCTGCGTTAGTGATTACGGCGCGCTGAAATGCGTGGTGCCGTCGCGCTTGATGCGCTCCAGTAAATCGACTTCCCACGACAAATAAGCGTTCATCGCCGCCGCACGGTCGCCTTCCTGCTCGTACGGCTTGAGCCAGACATCGACCGGCTCGTCGGCCATCTTGTCGGCGGTCGAGAGCGGAAAACCGGCCGCCATCCAGGCCGCCGTGCCGCCTTCGAGCCAATACACCGGCAGTGTCGTCA
>JACQDO010000321.1 GCA_016201085.1 Hyphomicrobiales bacterium
GTCGGCGGGATTCTCCAGCGCGCAGAACGGCGTGGCCAGCCCCAGCGACAGATACTTCCAGCGCTCCTGGCCGCGCGCTTCCTTGAGCTTGCGCGCCAATTGCTGGATGTCTTCCCTGCTGACCGGCTGCCGGTCGCCATCCTGCGTCTCGGCCCGCAACGGCCGCCAGCAAATCGAGGGATGCGGTTCCAGCAGGCGTAGAAAATCGTCGAACCGCTGGATGTTCTCCGCCGTCATCACCGTAAGAATATCGGTGCGGATGCCGAATTTCTGTAGAAGTCCAAGCGCCTCCCATTTCTTTCGCCAGGTCATCTTGTTGCCGGTCAGGCGAGTCATGGTTGCCTCGTCCGCCGCGGGAAGCGAAATCTTGATGTAATCCACCAGTCCCTCGAGGGCTTGCAGACGCTTCTCGGGCAAGGCGGTGCCGTTGGTGTTGACGATCACGGCAAAGCCCAGTTCCTTTGCCCGGCGCAGGAACACATCGATGGATTTGATGACCAACGGTTCGCCGCCGGTCAGCCGGACGACCTTGATGCCCTCGCCCTTCGCCACCCCCAGCACACGTTCGAAGACGTCCATATCCAACGTCGTGGTGCCGCCTTTGGCGCCGAAATCCTGGTGGCAGAACGTGCAAGCCAGGTTGCAACGGTCGGTCACCTCGATCTTGAGCTCGGTCAGGATGCTGGTGGACCCGCAGGCGATGCGGTTGAGATAAGGATAGGGCACGCCCAGCCTGTTCAAGGCTTTCGTGGTCGGCAGCCACCAGCTCATCGAATGCTCCCAGCAATGATTCGGCCAACACTGAGACGAACTAGTTAAGTGTTTCTTTACCGGTTCGCGTGGCCGTTGCCGTCCGCGACTCGCTCAATCGCCGCCATGCGCAAACCGCCGTTTAATTTGCGACGCGACGATCCGGCAGCGCCGCCTTGATTTGCCGGACGGCGGCCTTGATCCTGATATCGATCAGGGCGGTCCCGTAGGCGGCCAACGAACGCCCGGGATTGCCGGAAAACCCGGTGGGTTCCGACCGAATCGGCACCGCGCTCAGCCGCGCCAGATCGACGCCTTGCGGATGCGCATCGAGCAATTCGGAAGTGTCGATCATGCCGGCATGATCGCCGATCGTGGCCAGGGTTTCGCCCTTGTCGCGCAGATACGCGATCTGCGCCTTGCCCTCGTAATAATCCGCCACATGCAACACGGCGATCGCCTGCCCGGCCCATTCGCGGTTGAGCTTCGCCGCCACCTCGGCTTGCGGCGCCTGGTTGAGACCGTGGTCGCCGATAAAGCAGATGGTCTTGAAGCCGGCCACGCGGGAATACCGAGCGTGCCCGGATAAAGCAGATTGCCGCTGGGCGGATTGTAGTCGCCCTCCGGCACGAACGACACCACCGGCGTCACCAGCGTATGCCCGACGTCGCGCGCGATGCGGTTGGCGGCCTTGCGCACGATGTAATCGTGTTTGCCGAGCACCATATGGGGACCGTTCTGCTCGATCCCCCCGGTCGGCACGATAGCCACGGTGTAGCCGTGATCGATGGCGCTGCGCACCTCGACCCACGTCATGTCGGCCATTTCGATGGTATCGGGTATCGGCGCGGTCAAGGTATTTTGCGGAAACACCATCGCCAGGCCGGCGACGACGAGTGCGCCGAGCGCAACCGTTCGCCAAGAGAATTGGCGTGCGGGCGTCTTGCCGTCGATCGTTTCGGCCGCCTCGTTGGTATTCATGGAGCAGTACTTTGCTTGGCTTGAGTTTACGTATTGTTAAGCCGCACCCGTTCAGAATTCGCCGCGGCGGGGAATCCGGCATGCGCCTTGAATTCGATCGGGGCGGCGCTTGCGGAAAAATAAGTGCCGGTCATTTTGAAAAGTTATCACGTCATTCGGTAACGCGCCGCGTAACGCAATATTAACTCGATTTAGACACCGCTGCTTAACCATACCTTGACCTTTAGCTGATGAAATCCGGTGCGAGCGGCTGCGTCGGCCGCCATGTGGTTTAGGCGGCCAAACCGGCCGCTATGGTGAGAGTTCAGCGTATGAAAGCCGCGCGTCTAGTCGTGTTGTCCATCGCCATCGCTGCGGGTGGCGTTGCCGCGTTATTGGCCGGCCGTTCGGAGAAACCTCCGGAGGTCAAGCCGGAGCCCGTCGTCAAGGTCGAAACCGTCGACGTGCTGGTGGCCCGCTCCGACATTCCGATGGGTCAGACCCTGTCGCCCGGCGACGTGCAATGGCAGGAGTGGCCGGCCAGCGCATCGAGCGGAAATTTCATTCGCAAGAACAACCGTCCGAAAGCCATTGAAGATCTCGCGGGCATGATCGCGCGCGTGCCTTTCGTCGCCGGCGAACCGATCCGCGAAGCCAAACTGGTGAACGCCAAAGGCTCCGGCTTCATGGCCGCGATCCTGCCCACCGGCATGCGCGCCGTGTCCACGCAAATATCGCCGGAGACCGGCGCCGGCGGCTTCATCCTGCCGAACGATCGCGTCGACGTTATTCTCACGCGTCGCGACAAAGACGCCGATAAATCGGGCGGCGGCGACTCGCGCACCAGCGAAACCGTGCTCAGCAATATCCGCATTCTGGCCATCGACCAGAACGTGGAGGAGAAGAACGGCCAGAAGGTCGTGGTCGGCAAAACCGCGACGCTCGAACTTACCCCAGGTCAGGCCGAAACCTTGGTGCTGTCGCAGCAGCTTGGCGCGCTGTCGCTGGCGCTGCGCAGCGTGACCGATGCGTCGAACAAGGATGCGCCGGAAGAGGATAACTCCGGCAAGCGCAACACCGTGAACATCGTCCGTTTCGGCGTAAGCACGACGACCACGCCGCGATGATCGATCGAAGGGACGTGAGAGACATGGCGACAAGGACACTGATCCGCACCGTGGCGCTGACGGCACTGATTCTCGGCGCCGGCCTCGCGCCGACGGGCGCCGCGCGCGCCGCCGATTCCTCGCGCGTGCCGGTGATCCAGGTGGCGGCAAGCGAGGCCACATCGCGATTCATTCCGCTCGGCATCGGCAAATCGGTCGCGATCGACTTGCCGGCCGATATCAAGGATGTGCTGGTCGCCGATCCCAAGATCGCCAACGCCGTCGTCCGCTCCTCGCGACGAGTCTACATGATCGGCGTCGCGATCGGACAGACCAACATCTTCTTCTTCGACGCCGACGGCAAGCAGATCGCCGGTTTCGACATCGCGGTGACCCGCGATCTCAACGGCGTGCGCGCCGCGCTCAAGCAGTCGTTTCCGGATGCCGACATCCGCATCGAGGGCGTCAACGACGGCGTGATGCTCTCCGGCAGCGTCTCGAGCCCCGCCGAGGCGCAGCAGGCTTTCGACATCGCCTCGCGGCTGGTCGGCGACATCGCCAAGGTGGTCAACGGCATCAGCGTGCGCGGACGCGACCAGGTCATGCTCAAGGTGACGGTCGCCGAAGTGCAACGCGACGTTATCAAGCAGCTCGGTATCGACCTCAACGGCAGCTTCAATTACGGCGCCGCCGTGGTGAACTTCAACACGCAAAATCAGTTCTCCGCCAACGGCGGACCGCTGAGCACTAGCTCGGCTATCGGCACCTGGAAAAGCATCACCGCCACGCTGCGGGCGATGGACCGCGCCGGCGTTATCCGCACTTTGGCCGAACCGAACCTGACCGCGATTTCCGGCGAAACGGCATCCTTCCTGGCCGGCGGCGAGTTCCCCTACGTAAAGGGAACGAGCGGCCCGCCGGATTTCACCCCGACGGTCGATTTCAAGAAATTCGGCGTCAGCCTGACATTCACGCCGGTGGTCCTGTCGGAAGGCCGCATCAGCCTGAAGGTGCTGACGGAAATGTCGGAACTCTCCAGCGACGGCGCCTTGTCGGTGCCGGGAGGATTATCCGTTCCCTCGCTCAAGACCCGCCGTGCCGAAACTACGGTCGAAATTCCGTCGGGTGGCTCGCTGGCCCTGGCCGGCATGATCCAGGAGCAGACCAAGCACGCGATCAACGGCACTCCCGGCCTGATGCAGTTGCCCATCCTCGGCACGCTGTTCAAGAGCCGCGACTACATCAACCATCAGACCGAGCTGGTGGTGATGGTGACGCCGTACGTGGTGCGCGCGGTGGCGCAGAAGCAGCTGTCGCGACCCGACGACGGCTTCGCCGACCCCAACGATCCGTCGGCCATCCTGCTGGGACGCCTCAACCGCATTTACGGCGCCGCCGGTCAGGTCAAGAGCGAGCAGCCGGCCAACTATCACGGCAAATACGGATTCATCCTCGATTGAGCGGGACACCTTGCGCAGGATTTGGAGACGATCGATGACAGCACTTCCCAGGGCGATCGACGGGCGCCGCGGCCAAGCGGCGCTGCGCCTTTTGGCCGCCGCCGCTCTCGCCGCCATGCTTGGCGGCTGCTATCAGACGCGCGAGACGCAGGTCGAATATCAACCCGACTATCGGCTGCGTCATCCGATCGTGCTGAAAGAAGGCGAGCGCAGCGTCGAGGTCTTTCTCGGCCGCAATCGCGGCGGACTGCTGCCGACGCAACGCGCCGATGTGCTGGCATTCGCGCAAGTGTGGCGACGCGAGGCCACCGGCGGCATCATCGTGGATGTGCCGAAGGGCGGGCCGAACGACTACGCCGCCGCCGATTCCATGCGCGAGATTCAATCGATCTTGTTCGCTTCCGGCGTTCCGCGTCATGCCATCTTTGTGCGGCCCTATCGGCCGGCCGATGCCACCTTCGCCAGCATCAAGCTCGGCTACTCGAAACTCGTCGCCAAGGTCGGCTCCTGCGGACAATGGCCGCAGAACCTCGGGCCGGGTCAGGATTCCTCCTACACCGAAAATCAGACGTACTGGAATTTTGGCTGCGCCAGCCAGCGCAATCTCGCGGCCATGGCCGACAATCCGGCCGATCTGGTGCAGCCACGCGGCGAATCGTCGTCATATACCGCCCGCCGATCGGTGGCGATGGACAAATACCGCAAAGGCGAAGATCCGTCCGGAAAATACAACAATCTATACGACACCGGCAAGATTAGTACGGTTGGAAAATGATCAAGCACGCCCATCAAGTCGCAGTCGCCGAACCTGAGTCGATGCCGACGGCAGCCGACGACACCGCCGTCGTCGCCGCCGACGAACATATCGCGCCGGCTCCACGCGTCTCGGTGCAGGCGTTCTGCGATACGGTTGAAACCGCCGCCGCCGTGCAGGCGGCCGGCGAGGACCGGCGCCTGGCCAAGGCGCATGTGAAGATCCAGATGGGCGGCGCCACCGCCGCGGTCGAGGCCTATCGCACTTCGCCGACGCCGAACGTCATCCTGCTAGAGGCCGAACACCGTGCCGAGGAAATCCTGGTCCAACTCGATCAGCTCGCCGAAGTCTGCGACTCCGGCACGCGGGTGATCGTGGTCGGTCGCGTCAACGACGTCACGCTCTACCGCGAGCTGACGCGGCGCGGCGTCAGCGACTATCTGATCGCGCCGATCGGCACCATCGACGTGGTGCGCTCGATCTGTGGACTGTTCTCGGCGCCGGACGCCAAGCCGGTCGGCCGCATCATCGCCGTGGTCGGCGCCAAAGGCGGCGTCGGCGCCTCCACCGTGGCGCACAACGTCGCCTGGGCGATCGCGCGCGATATCTCGCTCGATTCGGTGGTCGCCGACCTCGATCTCGCCTTCGGCACCGCCGGACTCGATTACAATCAGGACCCGCCGCAAGGCATCGCCGACGCCGTGTTCTCGCCCGACCGCGTCGACACCGCCTTCGTCGACCGCCTGCTGTCGAAATGCACCGATCATCTGAGCCTGCTGGCGGCGCCGGCGACGCTGGAG
>JACQDO010000322.1 GCA_016201085.1 Hyphomicrobiales bacterium
GCCAAGCCGATGCAACATCGCGTACCGAAACAGGTTTGCATGCAGTGAGGGACTGCCAGCGCCGAAGCCGCTCTGGTAGTGCATAACACGGTCGGTCGGCCAAATCTCATTGGCATCACGGCGAAGCACCCCGGCCGGGAGCACAAGATTCGCATCGTAGCAAAAAACCTCGACAGCGTGCCCACGATCAACGAAGCTACTCAGGCACAGTCCTTGATACGGACTCAATGGTTTACCATGCCAAAATGCCCTAACGGTTTGTTCGGGAGGACTAGCCAATTCATTGCTCAGGGTCATTAAATCTCTCTCCCGCGCCGCTGCGCCAATCCGCGCTTAGGACAAGCTCAGCTGCTGCACGCCTATGATCAATAACATACCTGCCGCAGATTTGGGGGGATCGCCGGACGCATACACGCTGGCCACGATCCTGGCGGCACGCACCGAAGCAAATGCAATAATCTATATCGGCGGCGAGACCAAGCCGCATACGAGGGCATGGAATTTGGATTGGCACCGAGCTAGAGAGCGGGCAATCGCTTCACGTCGAAGAAACTGAATTTAATAGATCAATCGTCGTCTGCGCAAATGTGTTAGAACGCTTCCGCGATCCGAGTTCTATACTTACTTTTATATCGAACGTCGCACCGCGGGCACGGGCCATCATCATCACCACGCCGGACAGGGATGTGGTGCGGGGGCTCGACCATGGCTCGCAGAAAGACCCGTCGCGTGTTCACGCATGGAATAGTGCTGAATTTGAGCGGCTACTTCACGCACGGCACCTTCATCCAACCTTCCTGGGCCTTACTGGCGGTAACATCCTTAATCCTGTTCGAGATACAATCCTCGCCGTCCTGGATCGCTACTCCGTGGAAGCTGCACCGCCGGTACCGGACGATTTTCACCCGCTTGCGATCATTGCGACCTACAATGACCGGGATTTCGTTTTGCAGGTTGTTGGCGACCTCCTTGAGGATGGTATCGACGTCCACGTGCTGGATAACTGGTCCACGGACGACACGTTTGAGCAGTTGCGTGGACTTGCGAGTTCATCGGGTGGCTTGAAGCTCGAACGTTTCCCGGCCACCGGGCCGACCCGGTATTTTGAATGGCACGCTATCCTTGAACGGAAGGAAGAGATAGCCGCGCAATTTCCCAATCGATGGGTGATGCATCAGGACAGCGATGAACTGCGGCGATCGCCTTGGCCCGACATCTCGATGCGCGCAGGCCTCCACATCGCCGAGCGAATGGGATTCAACGCAATAGATTTCACGGTATGCGATTTCCGCCCAATCGATGACAGCTTCACGGCTGGGATGAAACCGGAGACAGCATTCCGTTTTTTCGAGTTCGGCAGACGTCCGGGCCAATTCCTTCAGGTCAAAGCGTGGCGCCAAGGCACGGAACGCATAGAACTTGCCACCAGTGGAGGTCACCAGGCAGAATTTCCGGGAAGGAGGATATTCCCGTACAATTTTTTGCTAAAACATTATCAGTTTCGTAGCCCCACACATGCAAGGCAGAAGGTGCTTGAGCGCCGCACGCGCTTCTCGCCGCATGAGCGAGCGAACGGATGGCACACTCATTACGACAACTTTACCAATAACCATCCATTCTTGTGGCGCCCGTCTGAACTAATTGAGTTTGACGAGAAAGAGACACGTCGAAGGTTCCTCACCAAATTGATCGCGGGCATTGATATTGCGCGCTGATATAATGGGTCGCTATTCGACCGCTCATGAAGAGGCATTGCCCTAAGCGGCAGCCACACCTTTGTTCTTCACGTCCTTGATGTCGGTGAAGACGATGCCGGGGCTGCGCTCGCGCGTATAGTCGAGAATGAACTGGTTGCGCGCCATGAACACGCGGTCGCCGTCGAGGTCCTCGGCGACGCTGGAATAGTTGGCCGACACGAAGTCGTCGAGCTTCCTGGCCTCGGCGCAGGCGATCCAGCGCGCCAGTTGAAACTCCGGCGTCTCGAAATCGATGTCGAGGCCGTATTCGCCGGAGAGCCGGTCTTTCAGCACGTCGAGCTGCAAGGGGCCGACCACGCCGACCAGCGCGGGGGCGCCGTCGAGCGGGCGGAACACCTGCACCACGCCCTCCTCCGCCATTTGTTGCAGCGCCTCTTTCAGCTTCTTGGCCTTCATCGGATCGCCGAGCTTGACGCGACGGAGGATTTCCGGCGCGAAATTCGGCACGCCCAAGAAGGCAATCTCCTCGCCCTCGGTCAGCGTGTCGCCGATGCGCAGCGTGCCGTGATTGGGAATGCCGACCACGTCGCCGGCATAGGCCTCGTCCGCCACCGTGCGGTCCTGCGCGAAGAAGAATTGCGGCGCCGACAACGTCATCGGCTTGCCGGTGCGCACCAGCTTCGCCTTCATGCCGCGGCGCAGCTTGCCGGAACACAGCCGCGCGAAGGCGATGCGGTCGCGGTGATTGGGATCCATGTTGGCCTGGATCTTGAAGACGAAGGCGGTCATGGAATTTTCGTGCGCGTCAATGGTGCGCTTGTCGGAGACCTGCGCGCGCGGCGGCGGCGCCACCTGGCCGAGCGCGTCGAGCAAATCCTTGACGCCGAAATTCTTCAAGGCCGAACCGAAGAACACCGGCGTCAGGTGGCCCTCGCGGAACGAGGCGAAGTCGAACGGCCGGCAGGCCTCCTTCACCAGCGCCAGCTCCTCGGCGATGGCGGCGGCATCGAGCATCGGATTTTTCGCGGCCAGCGCCGGCAAATCGAGCGGCTGCGGCGCGACCGTCTTGCCGTCCTCGGTGAGCAGCCGCATCTGGCCGGTCGCCAGATCGTAGGTGCCGGCGAAATCGCGGCCGCGCCCAATGGGCCAGGTCAACGGCGCGGTGTCGAGCGCCAGCGTCTTCTCGATCTCGTCCAGCAGTTCGAACGGATCGCGGCTCTCGCGGTCCAGCTTGTTGATGAAGGTGACGATGGGGATGTCGCGCAGCCGGCAGACCTCGAACAGCTTGCGGGTGCGCGCCTCGATGCCCTTGGCGGCGTCGATCACCATCACCGCCGAGTCGACGGCGGTCAGCGTGCGATAGGTGTCCTCGGAGAAGTCCTCGTGGCCGGGCGTGTCGAGCAGGTTGAACACGCGGCCGTCGTAGTCGAAGGTCATCACCGAGGTGACCACCGAAATGCCGCGCTCGCGCTCGATCGCCATCCAGTCGGAGCGGGTCGAGCGGCGGTCGCGCTTGGCCTTGACCTGGCCGGCGAGGTTGATGGCGCCGCCGAACAGCAGCAGCTTCTCGGTGAGCGTGGTCTTGCCGGCGTCCGGGTGCGAGATGATGGCAAAGGTGCGCCGGCGCTCGACCTGGGTAGCGAGCGGCGTATTCGGGATCGATTCGGCGGGGGCCAGCGCGACGTTCATGGGGCGCATGTGGCAGGGAAAGCGGGCAGGATCAAGGGGTCATCGGCCTCATGGTGAGGAGCGCCGAAGGCGCGTCTCGAACACCACAAGTCGGCTATAGCCGACTTGTGCGATGTTAAATCCGAGCTCGGGTAACCCCGAGATCGGTGGCCGCCCCATCCTTCGAGACGGGCGCTGCGCGCCCTCCTCAGGATGAGGCGGATTATGCGCTAAATAAGCTTGTCGTATTCGTCCGGCTTGAACCCGACCAGCAGCCTGCCGCCGGCAAGTTCCAGCACCGGGCGCTTGATCATTGACGGCTGCTTGAGCATCAGTGCGATCGCCTTTTTCTCGGTGACGGCTTCTTTGTCCTTGTCGGGCAATTTCTTGAAGGTGAGGCCGGCGCGGTTGATGAGCGTTTCCCAGCCGGCTTTCTTCGCCCAGCCTTCCAGCTTCTCGCGCTCGATACCTTTGGTTTTGTAATCGTGGAAATCGTAGTCGACGTCCTGCTTGTCGAGCCAGGCGCGCGCCTTCTTCATGGTGTCGCAGTTCTTGATGCCGTAGATGGTGATGGGCATGGCTTCCTTCCGCATCGGCAAATCAACCAACTATCCTCCAAATTATCGGATCAATAAAGCAGTGCGCTCTTGACAGATTTGGGCATGCGTCCTATTTATTAGGGCAAGCGTCCTATTCGTTCCGTACCAGACCCCTGGAGAGCGCCATGCCTGCACCCATTGAAGTCTTCTTATGGGCAACGCCCAACAGCTGGAAAATCACAATCGCCCTGGAGGAAATGGAGCTGCCCTACGTCGCTCGGCCGGTGGCGATTGGCAAAGGGGAGCAATTCAAGTCGGAGTTCCTGGCGATTTCTCCGAATAACCGCGTGCCTGCGATCATTGATCCGGAAGGTCCGAACGGAACGCCTATTTCCGTATTCGAGTCGGGCGCCATTCTGCATTATCTCGGGCGCAAGACCGGTAAGTTCTATCCAACGGATGAACATGGGCGGGTGGAGGTGGAGCAATGGTTATTCTGGCAGATGGCCGGCGTGGGACCGATGTTCGGACAAGCCAGTCACTTCCGGAATTATGCACCAAACCTCGTCGATGATCCGGTCAAAATTGAGTACTCGACGAAGCGGTACGATAATGAAGTGAATCGGCTGCTTGGCGTTCTTGACCGGCGGCTGACCAACCGGACTTTCGTCGCCGGTGAATACTCGATTGCTGACATGGCACTTTACCCGTGGGTCGTGTATGCGCGCGGCTTGGGCCAGGACATGAGCGCGTTCGCTCGTGTCGAGACTTGGCTCGATCGCATAACCGCTCGGCCCGCCGTTCAAAGAGCAATGGCCGTCGGCGCCGATCTGCAGGGTCCACCACCTGCTCGCGGCAGCGAAGAGCAGCGTGAATTTGCGACGGCTTTGTTTGGTCAAACTGCCGCGAGCGTCGCCGCAGTCTCATCACGACAGGGCTAACACCTTTTGGACGGAAATGGCGAATTCATGAGCGTCAGGACAACGAGAGATCACATTGTCGAGTCGGCTGACCGGTTGTTCTACCAACAGGGTTACGAACACACCTCGTTTTCGGACATCGCGGACGCCGTTCGGATATCGCGCGGCAATTTTTACTATCATTTCAAAACCAAGGACGAGATTCTGGACGCCGTGATCGATGCGCGTCTGGCCAGTACCCGGAAAATGCTGGAGCAATGGGAAAGCGAAGACAAACACCCTGCCGATCGCATCCGCAGCTTCATCCATATGATGATCACAAACCGGGCTGACATCAAACGTTACGGCTGCCCGGTCGGCACGCTGTGCGGCGAACTGGCGAAGCTCAATCATGCCTCACAAGCCGAGGCAAACAAGCTATTTACGCTGTTTCGAACCTGGTTGCGCAGGCAATTCACGCTGCTCGGCCACGAGGCAGACGCCGACGCGCTGGCGATGCATCTTCTCGCCCGCAGCCAGGGTGTCGCCACACTGGCAAGCGCCTTTCATGATGAGAAGTTCATCAAGCAGGAAGTACAGCAGATGTGCGACTGGCTGAGATCATGCACGGAAAGCGCCGCGCGACATGCACACGACGAGCATGGAGCCGACGAGCGCGTGAGACGCTAACGTGGGAGGGAGTCAGATGTTTGTGATACTACTTAAATTTTCCCGTAATAAAGGCCAAGCCAGCCAATTCATGGAAGGCCACAAGGAATGGATCAAACGCGGTTTTGATGACGGCGTGTTTTTGTTGGTCGGCAATCTTCAGCCGAACTTGGGCGGTGGCATTGTGGCACACAATACGTCGCTGTCTGATCTTCAAAGCAGAGTGAACGACGATCCGTTCGTCGCGGAAAATATTGTAAGCGCGGAGATTCTTGAGATCGCGCCAGCGAGAGCCGATGAGCGGCTAGAATTTCTGCTCGGCTGAACAGCATCCGCTCCGCCGTTTCGGCGCGAGGACACTCGATCACATGAAGACAGCGATAGTAGGGCCGGACGGAAAATTACGCTGCCGCTGGTGCGGCGCCGCTCCGGAGTTTCTAGTCTATCACGATACCGAATGGGGTTTCCCGGTCAGTGATGATCGTCGCTTGTTCGAGAAATTGAGTCTGGAGGGCTTTCAATCCGGACTGAGCTGGCGCACGATCCTCGCTAAGCGCGAGAACTTCCGCACGGCCTTTCATGATTTCGATTTCCACAGAATCGCGCATTTCACCGCGCGGGACATTGATCGTCTGCTCAAGGATGAGGGCATCGTCCGCCACCGCGGCAAGATCGAGGCCGTCATCAACAATGCACGACGGGCTCAGGAACTCGTCAAACGGGAAGGCTCCCTGGCA
>JACQDO010000323.1 GCA_016201085.1 Hyphomicrobiales bacterium
TCATTCGTAAGATGACAGCCAACAGCTCGTCACGCGGCCTGAGTTTACGCGGCAAAGGTTGCAACAGCGCATGCAGCGCAGCCAGCGCGGCGGCGGCTTCCGCGCGGCGACCGGCGCCTTGCTTGGCCGCGGCGCCGCCTAAGCCTGCTGCCGCGCGCCCGCCCAGTTCATCCAGGGCGATGGATTCGCCCCTGAGGATGGCGGTCATCAGGCTGGCGTAGAACGCGGGTTTATCGACAGCTTTCGCCGCATAAGACTGCACGCTTTCGAAAAACGGCGCGCCGGGTACCATCGCCGACGGCAGCAAGGCGCGCAGCAGCAGCGCGATTTCGCGTTCCGGCACACCGCTGAGAAAGCGCCGCATCGGCCGGCGCTGTCCCGCCGCGAAGGCCTGCGTCATGGCCGTGCGTACTACCGGCGACGGCAATTCGAGCAGCGCCGTGACGATCTCCATCCGGCTCATGCCGGCTGCGCCCGCGACCCCGCGAGCGCCGGCGCGGGCCAAGCGGACCAGCGCCTCGGCCGAGTCGTATCGGCGGAACACCGTGTCGGCGTCGGCGAGCAGCGCCGCCATGCCCTCGACATCTACCTCGGCCAGCACGGCGAATTCCGCGGCCGGCTGCGCGACGCTCGCTGGCGGCACGCGCGCGTCACGAAAATCGCCGGCGCCTGCCCCGTCGGCGATGGAGATTTCGGCGGCGCCGATTTCCTGACCTTCGTCGCGCGCCAGTTCCAGTAAGATCGCTGGCAGCGACGAGCGCAGCGGGCGGCGCTGCGCCACGTGTTGCAAGGCGCGGCGCAGGGTCGCGAGGATGTCGCCGTACCGCGCGCCGGCTTTTTCCGCCATGCCGTGCAGCAGCGACTTGACAAATTCGCGCCGGTTGAACTGCGTACCCGGTTCGGCGACGAGATAGTTCAGGGTCATGAGCCAGACCTGATCGGCGAATGCCTCCTCGCTCATGTCCACCACCGGCTGCGCCTTATGCGCCAGCTTGGACTCCGCGATGGTGCCGACGATCAGCGCGGCGTGCTGCGGCTCTAACACCTCGACCAGACGTTCGAGCGTGGCTTCATCGAGCTGGGCGACCAGCCGTTCGAGCACCGCGCGGTTGCGGCCGATGCGATAGAGCAGCGCGCCCAGTTCCGCCGGCTGCCTGGCGGCGATGCCCAGCACCATGCGGTCGAGGTCGAACGCGCCCGGCCGCGGCGCCCAAGTGGGCCACAATCCGCTCAGCAGATAATGTTCGAGGATGGCGATCTTCGCCGCATCCTCGTCGAGGATCGTCGTGCCGGGCACGGCGTCCGGCGCCGTCCCGGCAAGAATTCGCGCCAATTCAGCGCGCAGCGCTTCGCGCAGCCGGCCGGCGGCGACGGTGGCAAAATCGCCGAGCGGAACGGTGCCCAGATCGACGTCGAGACGTTCGATCAGGATTTCGCTGCCGGCCCGGTCGAATTCGTCGAACACCCGCTCGATGACCGGCAGGAACTGCCGCTCGTTGATGCCGGCAAGCGCCGGCTGCAGCGCCAGCGCCACTTTTTCATCCGGGGCCTGCAGGGTGATCTTCTGCAGCGCGATGCTGTGTTCGGGCCCCGCCATCCGCCGTTTCCCAATCGCTATTCAGTCTTGATGCGGTGATGCTCGAGGAATTCCAGCAATTCCCGCGACGTGGCGCGCAGCCAGCGCGAGCCGTGGCCCCGCCACCATTCGCGATCTGGATGCACGCTCGCGGCGTAGGCCCGCAGCGCCTTGCGCCAGCGCCGGTAACGCCATTCGAAGCGGTGCAGGTCGGCATGATCGAGCAGGCAAAAATCCACCATCACCGGCGCCGGCGCATTCTGGCGCACGACCTGGATCGCCTCTGTGAAGAAGCTCTCTAACGAACGCCAGTGGCGGCCGGGATAGAGCACGGCCGTAATCGTCATGCTGTAGGCAAAATCGTGATGGTGGTGGTGATGATGATGGTGGTGGTGGTGGTGATGTCGGCGGGGCTCTTCGCCGCGCGCGGCCACGCCGTCCGGCGCCGTGCCACCGGATTCGCCGTTTTCATCGTCATGATGGCGGCCGGCCGCGTAACGCAGCAGAATGTGCTCCACCACATACAGCGCGCCATGGCGCGGACCGCGTCGGCGGCTGCGCGGCTCAAGCTCTTCGGCCAGCGCGGTCTCGTCCGGCCCGCCATTTTCCTCGCCGCCCGCCGCTTCGTCGTCGGCATAGTAATCGCCGTCATGACCCTCGAAAGGCGGCATGCCGAGCTGGATGCGGCTCTTGATCAACATGCCGGCGATATTGCCGGCGCGGGCGGGCGCGAGATAATCGAGGCCGGCGCCGCGCCGCGCCGTGCTCTCCACCAGATTGACCAGCAGTGTCCGCTTTGCCCATATCGGCCGCAAACCGGGCGCGCCGTTCTCACTCTGCGTGCAGGCCGCGCCATCGGCGAGCGCTTCGGCATAGAGCGCCAGCAGCACATCGAGAAAGCGGTTGCGGCGTGCCACGGCGGGATCCTGGCTGTGCACCAGTTCCGGCAAGCCTTTCATATAGCCGTCGTGCCGGCCGTGCCCGCGCCTGAGCAAGGGCGCCACGTTCGGCACGCTGTCGATGAGATACTGGAAGAAATAAGTGTGCAGATGGTCGAAGCGGACGGAGTAAAGCTCGCGCACGCGCGAGAGCTGCGCGAAGAAATCGGCCAGCAGCTGCTCGAAGGCGAGCAGATAACCCTTGAGCTGTTTGGCCAGGCCCTTGCGCTGTTCGGGGGCATCGTCCGGCAGGCCGTAGCTGTTGATCCCATAGACATTGGGAAACTGGTTCTGAATCGAATAATAGGGCCGCAGGTCGTGATATGTGCCCTGCGGAAAGGCAAGCAGTTCGGCGTATTCGAGGCTGAGATCGTAACGGCGCCGTTGCTCGCTCCATAAGGTATCGAGCACGGCATTGACCGCGTCCGGCGTGGGCGAGCAAGGCTTGCCGTTCTGGAAGATACGGATGGTATATTCCTCCCGCGCGCCGGCCGGCTGCGTGTCCAGCTTCAGAATGCAGCCGGCGGGAACGGCAATGCTCTCATCCCCGCTGTAGCGATCGCCGTCCCGGCCGATCTGGACGCTGACATTGGCGGCGGATTTGACCTGCGCCGTGGCGATGATGGCATGGACGATGTCCTGAACCGGAATCTCGCTCAACCGCAGCCGCAGTTGCGCGTCATCCACCAGTCCTTCCAGCAGCAGCGGGCCGCCGATGATTTGCGAGGGCGCGAGCCCGCTGGCGAGCGCCTGCTTGAGCGAATGACGCTTCGGCTCCGGCGCCAGCAGCAGCCCGACGTTGAACAGGATATTCGCCAAGACTTCGTCGGCGGAAGCATCGGAAGCGATGCCGACATCGGCCCGCACGATCGTTTCCACCGGCTTGAGGAAGTCGATCGCACCGGCATCTTCGCAAAGATCGCGATGCGCGTTGTAGATCCGCCAGACCCGATCGAAGACACGGTGGTGGTGGTGGTGGTGGTGGTGATGATGATGGTGGTGATGGTGGTGATGGTGGTGGTGGTGACGATGACGATCGCCCTCGGCCGCCTCGCCGGCGGGATCGATGTCGCCACCCAAGCCGTCCGCCGGGGTGGTGTGCGATTCGGCGCGGTACAGCCATATCCGGTACAGGCCGTTCAGCCCGTCGGTCTCCGCTATGTTCATCGGTTCCAGCCAGGCATTGGCCAGCGCCGGCACCCGGTCGAGGATCAGCTTGCGGTAGTCGTTCGCGGTCACCGGATTGACCGGGAAGATATCCTGCGGCGGATAAAGCGCCTGTGCCTGGGCGTCGATCGTTCCGCTGACGGGATCGATCAGCTGATCCTTGAGCGGAAACTCGGCGCGGTAGGACAGCTCGGTCAGCGCGTAGCAGAGCTGTTCCAGGATGGTGACGCCCGGATCGGACTCGTTGTAGTCGGTCCAGATCGCACCCGACCATTCCTGCACCAGCCGGGTGCCTTCCAGCTTGAGAGTGCCGAAGTCGAGCCCCGGGTTGGGCAGCGGCCCGGGCGGAATGGTGACGGGTTCCGTCATGGCCGGCGACCGTTCATACGCTCAACCGAATAGCGCCACATCGAACTGTCCGCGCGATCACCATTTCACATCGCTGGCGATGCCGGCGGCCTTTGCTTGCGCCGTGCCCGCGCCGGCGTTGCGCCCGGTCTGCTCCGCCCGGCCGCCCATGACATCGGCTTCACGCTCGAGCGCCGGGCTGTCGTTGATGGCGGTGCCGTTGAACCGCATGGTGGCGTTCACGCGGCCTTGGCGTTGCTGCACCACGTGCCAGGCTTCGTGCGGCAGATGACGCTCCTGGCCGGCGCCGAGGTAGAGATTCTTGCCTTGCGCATAGGCGAGGGCGTCGATCTGGGCCGGCTTGGGTGAACTGCGATGCACGCGGACGTCGCTCACATCCATGCCGGAGAGGCTTTGAATCCCGCTCTGCAGCGGCACCGGCAGCCCGCCCGGTCCGGCCGCGGACGCCGCCGCGCTACTATCGGCCCGCTGCGCCGGTTTCATCTGTGCCGCGAGGTCATCCTCGTCGTACATGTCCTCGCGTTGCGCCACCGACTTCATCTGCGCCGACAAGTCTTCCTCGTCGTACAGGTCCTCGCGCTGGGCAACCGGCTTCATCTGCGCCGATAGGTCTTCCTCGTCGTACAGGTCTTCGCGCTGCGCCACCGATTTCATTTGCGCCGACAAGTCTTCCTCGTCGTACAGGTCCTCGCGCTGGGCAACCGGCTTCATCTGCGCCGATAGGTCTTCCTCGTCGTACAGGTCTTCGCGCTGGGCCGCCGCGCGGCCGTCGAGCATGCGCTGCAGGACGGCGAGCCGCTGCACGGCGACGCCGCCGTTGAGCGACTGGGTGAGCCGCAACTGCGCCGGCGGGGGCGCGCCCGCGTCGACGTTCTTGCGCTGCGTTCGCTCGCATCGCTGCGTGGCAACACGGCGATCAAGGCGTTTGGCCTGGAATTGAACGGTGCTCATGGTTGCATCCTCGCTTGATTTCGGTCTCGCGATCGCGAGGCCGTATTTCCCCATCATCCGGTGATGATTTTAATCTGACCCTGCGTGCGGCTCGTGACCTCGTTAAGCAGCATTCCGAGCCAATCGGGCAGCGCGGCGAGCCAGTGCAGTTCGACCTTCTTGCCGGTTCTTGCATAGCGCGTCAGTTGATCGATGAGTTGACCGACCATCTGTTTCTGTTTGGGCGGGTCCCAAGATTCCAGACCCGGCCAATATTTCACTTCGACCAGCACGTCTTTGCCTTCCTTGTCGCTGGTGACGATGTCGGCACTGACAAAGACGTTCTGCGACGTGATGTCGGACTGGTTCTGTTCGACCGCGCGCAAGCCGCGCTCCTCCTCGATCTTTCGCGTCACTTCGAGCTGTTTCTCAAAGCCGACCTTCGCTCCTCCGCTGCTGGTGTCATACTGCTCCATCAGCTTGCCGGCCCCGGGAATGCCCTTGACCATAAGGCCCATGGCATAATCGGACGGACTGGGATCTTCCATGTCGAGGTAGCTCAGATAATAGTCGGTATCATCCGGGGCTTCGCGCGCCATTTGTCGCTGGCCCAAAATCCGCTCGAACTGCAATACAAAAAAGGATGCTTCTTCTTTGCTCAGGGTGTTGTCGATAAAACTTTCAAGCTGCCGCACCCGATCGAAGTCGTTTTTTTCGGCGGCATCGACCATTTCTTTTAAAATGTAGTTGTAGTCCGCCGAGGACGTCGGCGGCGACAGAGTCCAGGCGGCGCCCTCACCGCCATTGAAGGTTTTGGCGTCAACCTGCGTGTAGCCTTGCGGCGGCGGCTCCATACTCTCGTCGTTGTAATAGAGCTTCCAATTGTGCTCATAGGCTATGACCAATTGCGCGACCGGAATGGCACCGCTGTTGAGCATCGCGCCGATGCTGGCCAGGCGCCGCTCCGGTGCGGTCGCGAAGGCGGAATGCCGTGCGCCGGACGCAATCGCGCGGCGTTGCGCGGGCGTGTGTTGGCTGCGCGCTCGGTTCAGCGATTGCGTCTGTGCTTGCGCGATGGCCTGCACTATCCGCCTCTTTTCTTGTCGCCCATCGACGTTCAACCCCACATGTTCAGCCAGCAAAGTAACGGTACAAACCGTAACCGAGACCGGCCACGCCCAGCACCAGCGTGGTTGCGGGCGCGAAAGCGACACCGGCCGCGAGCGCCCCAACGCCGGCCGCACCCAGCACTTTTTGCGTCGTCGGCGATGCCGTCTTCACGCGCGCCACGCCGTAATCGGCGAGCTTGTCGACCAGCATGGCGGCGACCTGAACACCGCTTGCGTCTTCATTATTGAACTGCGCGAGCCAGTTATGTGCGCCATATTGCGGCTGCAGATATGTGTCGCGATACCAGTTCATCACTTCGGCGATGCTGCCGGACGCCATCACCGTTGCGCCCGGAACACCGGTATATCCGCGCACGACCCCGGCATCGTCGGTTGCCAGGATGCGGCCAATGTCGAACAGGAAAGTCTTGAGCATATCGCGCTGGCGGCGGGTCTTCTCGGCCGCGTCAATTGTGTTGTCTGCCTCAATGGCATCGCCCATGCGCAAGAATGTTTGCAGGTAACGTTCGCCGCGCGCGCGTAATTGGCCCCCGGCTTGACGCTTGACCGCGTTGACGTGGTCTATCTGGCGGGCATCGCCGCCTTGCTGTCCGGCCAAAGCGTAATTCGTTCCCCCCACCTGCACCTGCTCGCCCAAGTGATTGGTGTTGGTCTCCGCCGTTTTCTGCTGCTGCGTCATTTCGGCGTCGGCAAGGGTATGCACCCCGAGCTCGTGCGCCAGCATTCCCATCAACTCGCCGGTCGACGCCATCTCCAGATACCAATTCTTGATCGCGACATCGATGCGGGCATCGGTATTTGGTGTCGCGGCGGTAGGATTCGTATAGGCCGGGTTGGTGCCGCCCTCATCGGTATTGCGGAGCGTGCCGACGATGTCCGGCGCCACATTTTGCCCCATCGCGTTGAGATATCGGAGTGCCGCGGCCCAATTGGCTTGAGCCTTGCGGCTGAGGCCCTGAATGTTGTTGCCGTCGGCGCCGAGCATAAAGACCCGCTGTGCCGTGTCGGAGGCCGGCTTCAGCTCCGCTGCCGTGTTTGTTTCCTGTCGCGCCGGTTGGCGCGGCGCGTTGACCCGCGCCTGAATGCGCGCCAACCGCTGCACCGCGGGGCCGGCATTGAGCGCATTCGACACGGCGCTGTGCTGCAGTTCACCGCCGCGCGCTTGGTCCGGGGCGAATGATGCGCGTTGCTTTCGCGGAGCCATCTGTTGGGTCGCGGCTGGCCGTCTCACCTGCAATCGAGCATGCGCCGTCATGCCCGTTTCTCCTGCCAGCCGGCGTCGGTGATGTCGTGCGACTTGGCCGAGGTCACGAAGCACCAGTCCGCCTTGAGCCGCTCGCTGGCGCGGTCGGGGGTGAGCGTGAGCTTGCGCAACTGGGCGACATAGGGCCGGGTCTGGATGAAGGCGGAGATTTCCGCCTCTTCCCAGTAGCGCGAACCCTTGGCCGCGCGCTCCGCGTCGTAGAACCAGGGCGAGAGATATTGCACCAGCTCGTCGTTGAGCCGGCCGATCGCATCGCCCGCCGCCTGAGCGCCGTTGAACGTCACCGTCGCCTTGACCGTGACGCGGACATAAAGCGGATTGTCGACCAGGATGGCGGCGAAGGGGCTGGCGCGCTCGCGCAGATAGCTGGCGATCTGGTTCAATACTTCGCCGGGCGCGCTCGGCACCGTGGGATCGGACACCTGCGGGAATTCGGGCCCCGGTACGACCACCACCAGAGTGGAGCCGGGCACGCGGCTGGCGACGCCGTCATGCGCCGGCAGCGCCTTGACCTTCCAGATCGACGGGAAGCGCTCCAGCACCAGCCGCTCGTAATCCCAGGCCAGCACCGCGCGGTCCTTGTGGCGCAGCCGTTCGCCGCTGTAGATCGCGAAGTCGCGCTGATCCTGCGCCGGCCTGCCGCCGAACGACGGCATCGGCTGCGCGATGGTGGCGACGTCGCCGAGGTCCTGCACCGAGCCGCTAATGGTGCCGGCGGGCACCGGTTCGACATAGGGTGCGCCCAGATCGCCGCCCTGGAAACGGGTGGCCAGCAACGCATTCGGTGTCACCGCGACGGTCAGCGGAAACAAATCGGGCATGCGCGCGACGCTGGCGCGCAGCCAGCGCTGCGTCGGCGGCAGCAGCGTGCCGCTGCCGGGAATCGCGGGCAGCCGCAGCGCGAGGATGCCGGTATTCTGCAAGCCGTTGCTGCCGTCGGAGGCGACCTGCTCCGCTTTGAATTCGATCCAGGTGTCGTCCGATAAATAGCACCACGACACCGGCGGAAGCGCATCGGCAACGCCGCCCGGCCGGGAATTGGCCATCTGAAACAGCAGCGTCAAATCCTGCGCGCGCAGGAACGGCGACAGGCCCAGATACAGATTGCCGGGTTCGCGATAGCGCGGCAGCAGCGCAACGCCGGCATCGTCGACGGCGACCTGCTGGTAACCGCCGAACGGCAGCAGATGATAGAATTTAAGATCGGACGGCCGGTCGGCCTCGGCCGGCGTCGCCACATCCGCCCAATATGAAACTTGCACGCTCTCCGCCTGCGGCAGATAGGGATCGCTCGGATATTTCAGATCGCCCTTGAGCTGCATGCATTGCGTGATGCAGATGTCCAGGCATTCCGAATAATATTGCGACATCGACGCCAGCACCGGCTGCAACTGCTGCGGCAAGCCGGTTTCGATCGGCGGGTCGGGCGCTGCCAGCACGGCCTCCACCAGGCCGGCGAATATGCCCAGCGCGACGCGGATGAAATTGCCGCAGACCCGGCGGGAGGCGCTCAGTTTGCCGGCGCCGCTATCGAGCTGCTGGCGCAGCCGCGTAACGGTTTGGCGAAAATCCGACGGCAGTTCGCCGGGCGGCGCGCCCACCAAACTACGCAGCGTCGCCACCGCGGCATCCTCTCCGGGTCCGGCATCTTTTGCGGCGCAATCGCGTTTGCACAGTTCATAGGCGCCGAGCAGCAGCAAGATGACCGCCACCAGCTTCGGCCAAATGCATTCCAGGTATTCCTCTCCGGTCTGGCCCGCGCATTCGTCGAGGCTCGTTTGCAGCCGGGTCTGCAGATTGGTCCATACCGCGCAGTCGGCCTGGCATTTGGCTTCGCACTGGCCGGCGTCGGGCAGATCGGCGATCACCGAATTGAGGACATTCTGCGCGTAGATCGAGCTGCCATAGCCGTAGGGCGGCGCTTTCAACTGGATACGGATGGCGCTGCCGGCCGGATCGTAATGCGCGCCGGCAGCGATGCGCTTGACGTTGAGATCGTTGAACAGCGTCTGCGGACACAAGGGCTTGTCCGGCACCGGCGCGTCGGGAGAGCAGACCGCCTTGCCGTCCTCGCCGACTTCACCGGTCTTGCTGCGGTAGACGTATTCCTCGATCAGGGGCTTCTGCGTGTCGGTATTCTCGATGCGCCACCAGCCGGGATTTTTCACCGCCACGTCGGCTTTGAACGAGTCGTTGCTGATGGGCGGCACCAGCGGCTTGCCGTCCGCGCCGACGGTGTAGAAGCGGTAATAACCGGCAAAGCCCTGCGCATCCTGCGGCAGGTCGAACCAGTCGACCCGAACCTCCACATTGTAAATCGATTTGACGAACAGCTCGGTCTGCTGGATTTCAAAATAGCTGCCGACTTCCGGCGCACCGCCGAAAAAAGGATAGGGCGAAGCGGGGTCGATCTCGCCATCGGTATTGCGCAGCACGCCGACCGGCAGCGGGTTGGCGCTGACATCGACGACGATGGCGGCGACGTCGACCGCATCGAGCAGGGCGAACGGATAGACCAGCACGCTGCGCTTTGGACCGTCGACCGCCACCGGCTGCTGCCGCAGCTCGGCCTTCAGCGCGGGCGCCTGCGGCACGTAGCCGGCGGGCTGCCCCGCCGCGGCCGGCTCGCCCGCCGCCGCTTCGGGCAGACGCAGCGGCGGGAACTCGGCCGACAGCGTGAATTCGAGCGTGAACGACGTGTCTTCGTCGAGGCTTGCGTTGGCCGTATAGGATTCGACCGCGAGCCAACCTTTTTCGGTAAAGACCGAGATGTCGAACGCACCCGCCAGCACCGTCTGAAAGACGACGACTTCCTCCGTGCCGGTTTCTTCGGCGATCAGCTTCAGCCGTTCGCTCAACGGCGGCGGCGTGCCGGCCTGCTTCGCTTGAAAACGCACGCTTACGGTTCGTATGCCGCCGGACAGCAGCAGCGTCTGCGTGCTCAGCGCGAACCCGAGGGAGGCATAGCGGCCGATCTCATGGCTGGTGGCCTGTGGGATTGCTTGGCCGAAGGTAGCAAAGCCTTCCGCCGCCACCACCGTCCCCGAGCCCTCCCCCGCGGCCGGCTTGGCATCGGGCAGCAGGATGTCCGAGGCGATCAGCAGCGCCGGCACCGCTTGTGCGGAATAACGCTCGGGCGGCGGCGGATCGGGATGGTGGTGGTGGTGATGATGGCGATGATGGTGGTGGCGATGCCGGTGGCCGGATGCGGCCGTAACGGGGTCTTGCGCGTCGAACCATAGCGGCGCGTCATCCACCCGCAACGTATGAATGCGTTCGACCAGCGTCGCCAAAACGCTCAAAGCGAGATCGGCGGCGAACAATATCTCCCGCCCGTCGGCGCTTTCCCCGGCGGGAAACAGCGTCCCCGCCGGCACCGGCGCCGCAAAGACGTCCTCGGACGGCGCCAGCACGAAGGTCAGATAGACCCGGTCGGCGGTGGCGGCGGCGCGGCTGTCGCGCAGCACCTCGCGGTAATAGAAATCGATATAGCGCTGCGAGAAGGTGTTGAGCGTATCCTGCGCCTTCTTGAACAGGCGGCAGAACGCCATATAGAGGCCGATCTGCGGCTGGTGATTGTTCGCCTTCAGGCTTTCCGCGAAATAGCTGCGGGCGATCTTTTGCAGGTCGCCGGTCAGATGCAACAGATCGCGCACCGCCGGCTCCAGTTGCATCCAGGCGCGGCTGGCGCGCGCCTGCGGCGTGTCGCCCTCGAAAAACGCCGCCTCGGACTCGTCCGCGTCGGAACCCCAGGCCGGGTCGAACTCCTCGAACGGCAGTTCGATGGCGCGACCGAGCGCCTCCGCGCCGCGCGCGGCCGCGCTGGCGGTTTTGATCTGCCGCAGCCGATCCGCCAGACCGTCTTTAAGCGCGGCCAGGATGCGGGTGCGGACGGCGTTGGCCCAGGGCGCTTTATCGTCGGCCAGCGCGGTTCGCAGCCACAGATTGGTCTGCGACGCGGCACGATGGATCAGCGCGAAGGCCTCGCCCAGCCGCTCGACTTTCGACTCGAAGCGGCGCTGTTCGTCGGCCGCGGCGCGCAATTGGCGGAACTCCCGCTCGATGCCGTTTTTGTCGATGGCGAGGATGGACGCCAGCAGCATGCTCGGGTTGCACAGGAAAAATTCCACCCAGTCGCCGTCGATGCGGTCCTTGCTGTTGTAGAAATTGATCAGCGCGCCGAAGCGCACGCCGAACTCCAGCAACTCGACAAAGCCGCGTCCATCCACCTCGGCGTAAGACGGCTCCAGCGCGCGCAGCCAGCGATCAAATTGGCTGGTCGCGTCGTTGATGACGATCTTTTCGCCGCCGGCCACGGTTCAGAACTCCACGGGTGGAATCGTGCCTTCCTCCAGATAGAAGGGGTAGACGAGATTGCTGCGCGAATTGGTGGTGCGGATCGTGTAGTCGACCCCGATATCGAGGATGCCGACGCTGCCTGGCCGCACCGAGGCGACCACGTTGTCGACGGTCACGCGCGGCTCCCAGTTCAGGATGGCGTTGGCGACCATGTGCTCCACCTGTCCGATCAGCGTGGTGTTGATGCCGTGGAACACCATCCGCCAGATGTCGCAGCCATAGGTCGGCAACATGATCCGCTCGCCTTTCATGGTCGACAGCAGGATCCACAGGCTCTCGCGCACATCCACCACGCCGCTGACCATCGCCACGGTGCAGCTTTGCCGCAGGAAAGCGGGCGGGAAACTCCAGCCGGTTCCGAAAAATGTCTGCTCCGGCGTCGCCACTTGCTTCATCCTCCGATCAGCACCATGGGAAAACCTGTGAGGACCGTGCCGCCATGCGCGGTCTTGTCGCCCATGCGCGCGGCGGGAAGACCCATGATCTTCACCGTCATCGATCCCTTGACGATGGCGTCGGGCGGACCGATGCAAATGGCGATGTCGCCGACCTTGGCGGCCGGCAGTCCGCCGATCAGCACGGTGGGCGCGCCGGGTCCGACGACGGGTCCGCCGACATGCGGCACCATCACCGGGCCGACCGGGGTCGACAGCGGACATTGATGAAAGTCGAGGATGCGGGCGGCCGGCGGCATGATGCATTCGCTCCTGGCGGCGATTAGTTGATTTTGACCAGCGTGCCGCGCACGGTCAGAATTCCCGACGACTTGAGTTCGGCCATGCCGTTGCCGTTGGCCGAGAATTTTCCCTTGGCGGTATGCGCGACCTGCAGGCCGTCCATGCTGGCATTGGCCTTGGCCGACATCTTCAGATTGGCGCCGGCGTCCAAAGTCATGTTGCCCTTCGATTTCAGCGTCATGTTGGAGGCGCTTTCGATGGTCACGCCGTTCTTGGCGAGCGTCACCGAGTTCTTGCTGCCGTCGGTAATGGTGATCTTGCCGGCCTTGTCGTCGAGACGGATCACGTTCTTGCCCGGTGTGCTGATCTCGACGATCTTGTCCTGGTCGTCGAAAACGATCTGCAGTTTCGAACGGGTGACGATCGCCTTCTTGTTGTTCTTTTCATCGGGCGCGAGAGGCGGCGGCAGCTTCTTGGAATAGAGCGAGCCGAGGATGACCGGATAGCTCGGGTCCTGGTTCATGAAGCCGACGACGACCTCGTCGCCGATCTCGGGATAAAAGACGTCGCCCACTTTGTTGGACGCGTAAAACGACGACAGCCGCGCCCACACGCCCTGGCTCGGCATCTGCAGCAGCGGCAGCTCGAGCTCGACCCGGTATTCCCCGCCGGGGTCCTTCGCCACTTTCTTGACGATGCCGGTCTGCAGCCCCTGGATCGGCGGCAGCAGCCCGGAGGCGCCCGGCGCCACGATGCGCGGCATCACGGCGGCAAACCAGAGCGCCGACAGACCGAACTCGGCGGTGGTGATCCATTTGCCGTCGCGCACCGAATGGTTGACGCCGCTGACATAGGCCTTGCCGTTGAACCGCTTGCCGACGCCGGCGAGTTCGATGGTCTTGCCGGGCGCCACCAGCGCGCTGCCCTGGAAGGAAACGGTGCCGCGGATTTTCGACAGCTTCGACTTAAGGATTTCCGCCGACGACCAGTCGGTCAGTGCGCCTTTCTCGACCGGCGCGCCGGTCTGTTGCGGATATTTCTTGATGTCGAACACCTTGGCGAGTTGCGCGGAGCTGACGTTGCCGGGTTCGGTCACGTTGACGGTCGACGGACCGGCATCGATCAGCTTCTGCTGCGAGGGATCCCAGGCGTAGCTTTTCACCGCCGAGGTCTGCACTTGCGTGGTCGCGTCCATTGCCGCGTGGAAATCGAGAATGGATTCGCCATAGGTGACGGTCAGCACCGGCGCCGACGAGGTGTTCGGCGCCTTCACCGTGACGGTGCCCGCCTCGACGGTGACGACAGAACCGTTCAGCTCGGCGCGCATGAGCATGAGGTCCCAGTCCGACGCGTAATACTGGACGATTTCCTCGTGCACGACATTCGTCGTCTCGACCGACTTTTTCAGGCCGTTGGCCGCGATCAGCTTGCCGATCAGCTCGCTGTCCTTGATCTTTTCAAACACGCCGTTCTTGCGATCGAGCGTCATGCGCATCGCCTCGTCGCTGATGTCGACCAGCAGCCGTGAGGCTTGCGTGTTGTCGATCTCGATCGACTGGGCGACGACGACGCCGGAGAACACCCTGGTTTCCGCGGTGTCGCGATAGCCGAGCGAGATGTCCACCTTGGCGCCCGGCAGAAAGAGATTCTGGTTCGATATCTCGAAATCGCGCTTGGCCGCGCTGCCGTCGAAGACGGTGAGGCGCGCGCGCGGCACCTTGTTCACCGCAACCCAGGTTTCGATCGACACGACGCCGATGGTGCTAAGGAGCGCCTTGCCGTCGACCTTGACGGTGAAGGTCACCTGTCCGGATTTGATCAGGTTGGGCGACGGCGCGCTCATGGGGCCTTCGCCTCGCTGGCCACCGGCGGAAACACCAGTTGGCTGCCGATCGCGAGATTGCGGAAATCGGCCAGCTTGTTCGCCGCGGCCACCTGCGGATAATAGCTGCTGGTGCCGTAGATCTCGTAACACATCAGCGGCAGCGTATCGCTGCCGGTCACCACGCGGACATGCGTCATGTCGGGCGAGTTCGCATTCTCCTCCTTCGCCAGCTCGACCTTGTTGGTATATTCCATGAAGGTGGTCGCGGCTTTCGCGCGCAGCGGCGTGCCGTCTGGCTTGAACAGCGTGTAATCGAATTTCAGCTTGGTCAGCCGGCAATTGAACTGGAACTTGCCCCAGATGAGCTGCAGGAAATTGGGGCTGTGGATTTTGGAGTCGTAGTCCAAAACCAGTTTGAGGAACGCATCGATCTGATCGGCGATGCCGTTAGGCCCGTTCGGATCGCGGCCGGCTTTGCTCGGCGGCACGACGCCGGTGGCGTCGAACACAAGTTCGAGGTCGATCTGGTCGGATTTGGTCTTGTTATATTCCGGCGTGCCGCTGCTTTTGCCTTGCGGCTGCACGTTGTTGTAGCAGATCTCGTAGCTGCGCGAATATTTCTCCGGATTGATGTAGACGGGGAACTCGCCGATATATCCGGAAAAATCGTCGTTCCTGTAGGCGATGATGGTCAGTTTTTCCAGGCCGCCGGAGTCCGCCATGTCAGCGCGCTCCCTTGAGTTTCAGAATTTCCAGGACGCGGCGCACCGTCTCCGCCACCAGCCGTTCCTGCTGATTCTGCTTGGCCTCGTCGCCGTCGTCGGTCGTGCAGGTGTCCTCGGACTCCTCCGCGTCATTCTCGCCGACCTTGATCTGCACGCCCATTTCGCTGACATGCAACGCCATGATTCACTCTCCTCGCACGATCCGGCGCGGGCCGGACGTTGTTTGCGGACGCAACGTCCACCGTCATCCTGGCCTCGATCACGCCTAGCCGGCGGCCGGCTGCTTGGGCTTCGCGCCCTTGTCGCGCCGTTCAAAAAAGCTGAAAGCCAGCTCCATGGTTTCCACCAGGATCTTGTCATCCTGTGAGTTCAGGGCGGCGATTTCCCACTTGGCGGGATAGGCGTTGGTTATCGACCAAGTGACCAAAGGCGCGCTGTTTTTGTCCAATAGTTGGATTTCCAGGTTCTTCGTCTGGATCGGCACGTTGAGACCGGAGGACAGCGTGCTGGAGAACCAGGACACCAGTTCCGACGTGATATTGACCAGGCCCCGCTTGAGCACGAGGTTTGGATATTTGGCGGCCTTGGGCAGGCGGTGCACGTATCGGTTTTCGCCGCCTTCGGTCACCTCTTCGAACCCGAACTCGGCCGTCAGACCGCTGACTTCCTGAAAGCTCGCGTCGACATCGTCCTGCTGATTGGGCTGCGGTGTCCGCTGCAACACGGACACCGCGAAGTAGAATCCAGTCGGCGGATAATAGACCTCGGACATGACTGGACGCCGCTCGCCCCTACGGAGTGGTGACCTGGAGCGTCTCGTAGGCGATATCGATCGACTCGACGGCCACCTCGTTGCCTTCCGATTTCAGGTCGGTGCCGGACACCTTGGTGGGGAACGCGTTGTTGAGCGTCCATACCATCTTGGGGTTGCCGGTTTCGTCGAGCAGGTTGATCACCACCGTGCGGCGCTTGATCGTGTTCAGCTTGATCTCGGAGTACCAATCCCAGAACACGTTGTTGTTGACGAAGATGCCCTTGCGCATGGTGACGTTGCCCACCTTGCCAAGACCCGGCATCTTGATCGGGTAGAATATCGGGCTGTTGCCGTGCCGGTATTCGATGATTTGCGTCTCGCTTTCCAGGCCATCGACTTCCTGGAAGCTCACTTTGTCGTTGTCGCCGAGCGTGACCGAGAAATAGAATTTTGGCAGCGGCCAATTGCTGTCCTGTACTTCGCCAGCCATCATATCCTCCTGTTCCTGGTTTCACCGCGCATCGTTGCCGGCGCGGCCGTGGCGTTGATCGAGTTCTAACCTCAGGTTCCTTGCATCTTCTGCTTGAAGGTCAGCACGATGAATTCGGCCGGCCGGATGAGCTGCAGCTGCACCTGCACGATCATGTAGCCGTTGAGGATGTCCTGCGCCGTCATGGTGCTGCCGAGTCCGCAGGCAACGGTAAAGGCTTCGTCCGCCTTGGCGCCCATCAGCCCGCCCTGCGACCAGAGGCCTTGCAGGAAGTTGGACACGGCGGAGACCACCGTCGACCAGGTCTTGCCGTCGTTGGCGGCGAACACGAACGGCATCATCGCCGCCTTGATCGACTGCTCGACATAGACGATGGTCCGCCGGACCTGGATGTAGCGCCAGTCGTTGCTGTTGCCCAAAAGCGTGCGCGCGCCCCAGACCACGGTGCCGCGCCCGGGGAATTGCCGGATCGCGTCGATCGCCTTGCCGTCGAGCGGCATATTCAGATCCGCCTGCATGGTGTTGTTGATCCGCACGGTGGGCTGGATCACGGACACCATCGAGATGTTGGCGGGCGCGTTCCACACGCCGCGCGTGGCGTCGGTGGTGGTGAAGACGCCGGCCATGCCGCCGCTCGGCGGCAGCACGCCGAGCTTGAGCGCGACCTGGTTTTCCATCTGTCCCAGGATCGGCAGCACCGCCAGCAGATTGTTGTTCAGATCGGTGACCGCGTCCGGCGGCGAGGTCGTCGTCGCCGTCTTATCGATCATGGCGTCGACGGCGGTCAATGTGTCGCCGGTGTACATGGCCGCCGCCTGCAATTTCAGCACCGGGACCAGCTCGTCATTGACAAAGTTGGTGTAATCGATGTCGCCGGTGGGGAAGGTCGAGGTGCGCAGGAACGGGAAGTAAGTCATGCCATAGGACAGGTTTTCGGTTCCGACCTGGTCGCCAGAATGGTCGGGCCGGTGACCTCGCCGATGGCGGTGAGCCCCGATTCCAATTTGTCGGCATCGACGGGAACGCCGCCGACGGTTTTACCCTGATCGGTATAGTCTCCGACCGAAACGACGTAACATTCCTGGCCGCCGTTGTCGTAGAACAGCCGCATGCTGGCGTAGAGATAGAAGTTGTTGTTGGTCGCCTGCGTCAACGCGTAGTATTTGGTCTCGCCGTCTTTATCCACGAGCGAGACGTCGGCCTTGTCGGGGTTGAGCTGCACATCGGCGGCCGGCACCTCCTTGATATCGATCTTCGGCTCGAAGCCCGTGCCGAAGATCGAAATGTAGTCGGCGAAGGACTGGATTTTCTGCGGCTTCATGTAGACGGGCTTGCCGCCGATCTCGGCTTTCCCGGTGTAGCCGATGAACGCGGGAAGTGCGGTCTGCACACCGACGATGGAAGGCGGAAAGGCATCTTCTTCGGTGATGTAGACGCCAGGTGTTTTAAGCGCTGGTGTAACTGGCATGGCGACGCCTCATGTTTGGGTTTCTGAACGCTCAATTCACTCACAGATAGACGTAGATGGCGGATCCGTAGGTCCGTTCGACAACGGGCAGCTGACCGCCGTCGCCGCTCGCAGGATTGTCGCGTGGTAAAATCGGCTCGACCCGGTTCGGGGACGCCACCGGCAGGCGGGGCATGAGGGTCGAGTCGCGCGTGGTCATGCCTTTGGGGTGCTGGATGCGGCCGCTCAGCTTGAAGACGCATTCCGAATGGCTTTGCAGCTGCAGATCCACCTCGGACATCGACATATAGGCGCGGGTGTCGAGACCGATGGGCACTTGCTGGGCGGGCGAGAACGCGACCGGTTCGCCTTTGCCGTTGGTGCCGGTAATCTGCAGATCGAGCAGTTGTGCGCCTTTCGCGGGCGGCACGATGAAATATTCCCAGCGGGTCGAGCGGGCCTGGAAGTTCAGGTTATAGGTGACATTGCTGATGATCGGATTATCGGAATCGAGATCGCACACGGGATAGATGCCGGCGCCGTCCTGGATCGGGTCGGTCAGAAACAGGTCGATGAAGCACAGCGCTTGATGAAAATTGCCACGGTAGATGACGGAGAACTCTTTTTCGCTAGAGTCCACATAACGGATCGTATAGAGGCCGGAGGGCAGCAGAAAAAAATTGATGGTGCAGGTGTCCAGAATCTTCGTGACCGCATCGGGGTGGCTTTTCATATAATTGTCGACGTCCCGGCAAGTGATGCCATGCGTCGGCATATTGTTATCGAATAGATCGACCGGGATGATCCGCGGATAGCACTGCACGACATTGCCGAGGACATCGAGAACCTCGATCCTTGTCGCGTTCAAAAATGGTATGTCGAGCTGGCCTTCAACCGTCGGCAGCGGCTTGCTCTTGGGCAAGAACTCTGCGGCAGTCAGAACGATGCGCCCATCGCTGACGTGGGCCGTCCGGTTGCTGGCGTAATAGCACTGCTTGCCGACATCGAAGTCGAAGGGGATGTTGGTGAAATAGTAGAAATTCGGATTGTGCAGGTTCAGCACAAAAGAAAGCCGGGTCTCAGCGCCGTCATCAACGTCGCTCTTTGCGCCCCATGTGTGCCAGCTCAGATAATGCAGAAGTGCGTTGGTGCGCTTGGTGTCATACAGAACGGAGAAGCCGACGCCCCTGTCACGGAACAGCATGCCCAGCGAATTGATAATTTTTTTCGTCCTGTGAGTCGGCAAGACGGTGAAATCGGGGCTCAGCGATCCATTTACATTGTAGAATGTATTGCTGATCGCGACCTCCATCAGGCGTTCGAAATAGAAACTCACCTCTGGGTATTCGTCTTCAGGCTGTTTCGTGCCTGCCGCTCCGACCACCGCGACAGGTCGCACGCCTTCGCGGGTGAACCGCGGTCTAAATCGACGGCGCTTGCCGATTTTATCGTCGGTCTTATCGGTCATTTTTGCTCCCCTGCGCCGCGGGGACTTGACTCATCATGGCGTCGGCCTGGAACGGCAGCAGCCGCACTTTGTAATAGACCGACGGCAGATACTTGGTGCCGAGCAGGCCCATGACGTAGTTCAGCTCGGTGATGTCCAGGTTGGTGAACTCGAACGCCAGCTTGTCGATCTGCGGATCGAGCCCGGGCAGGTTGTCGCGCGTAAATGTCGGCGTTTGCTGAAAGAAACTTATCGTTGCCGAAATCGCGCCGAGGGCGGCCTTGTAGGCAAGGTTGGCGTAAAACAGAACGTATAGATTGATATAGAGCGGCGGCGAAACGACCGCGTAGCGCGAGCCGCCGGACGGAATGGTCGGCGTATAGGTGCTCTGAATCGTCTCATGCGTGATGTTCGCCAAGAACATCACGACCTTATCCATTGCTTCCGGTACCTCCTGGCCTTTCTGGTCGAGTACATTGGAGAGAGCTACCCACTCGTCGTTCCTTGGATTGGCGTTGTGCAAAAAGCTGTTCAGCCTTTGCCGCACGCACTCCAAGGCGTTGAGAATGAGCATCATGTCCCGCACTCAGGAAACCCTGGATTCCGCCCCGTTTCGCTACTATACTATGGGTTGTTTAAAAGTTAAATACAATTTTACGATGCATCCCCCTGACTTGAGGATATTCGCGCATAGCGAGTAATTCGGCGGTACGCCGGTTCGAACTTCGCCGGCAGCCAGGACCACGCCCATGACACCGGCCTGAAAGCCACCGGCCGGAAACTCGCAATGCAACTTTTCGTGAACCAGGTGCACCTGACGCAGACTTGGCCGAGACGGGTCCTGGGCAACGTGCGAGCGATGCTTAAGGCCCCTCAGACAGCATAACACCTTGCGCCGCGGCCGATTCTACAGCCGGGTGAGGACAAACATCAGTTATTGATTTGGCAGAAAGCAGTTGGATCCTGGAGACAGCTTATGAATAGCCGAGAGGACCCCTCGGCTATAAACCGGCTTCAAAATTCTCGAATCACTTTTTCTTGCCGTCCGCGCCGAACTGCTTGAGATAGGCCCAGAGGTTTTTCGCCTCGGTTTCGTTCTTGATGCCGGGGAAAATCATCTTGGTGGCCGGAATCTTGGCGCGCGGATCCTTGATGTATTCCAGAAACGTCGCCTCGTTCCAGGCGATGCCCGATTTCTTGTTGGCATCGGAATAATTGTAGCCCGCCACCGAACCGGAAGCACGGCCATCGAGGCCGTTCAACTGCGGACCAACCTTGTTTTTCGCCGTTTCGCTGATCTCGTGACAGGTGAAGCACTTCTTGAATGCCGTCTCTCCGGCCGCGAGGTCCTGCGCGGACGCCAAACCGGCCGATACGGCGATCATGGCGGCGGCGATGGAAAGTTTTCTCAGCGTCATGTCGGTTTCCTTATGTGGGTGGTGGTTACGTTCATTCGTGATGCGAGCCGAGCGCCTTGTGCAGACGCGCGTCGTGGGTCTCGAAATGCCGCGAGAACCAGGCATCGAGCCGCGCCCCCAGCTCGGCGCTGGCCACCTCGTGCTCCTCGAAGTCGTCCATGATGTCGCGGATTTCATCGAGCAGGCGCTCGTGATCGGCCTTGTGCTCGGCGATCTGATCGTATCGGCGCTCGCGCATGAATCGCTCCTCCAGCGCAAAATGCGCGGAGATGCCGGTGAATAAGTCGCCGAAGAACGCGCTGACCGTAAATTCTTCGCCCTTGGCCATCAGCTCGTCGTGCAGCCGGTTGATGAGCGCGATCAGTTCCTTATGTTCGTGATCCACGGCGTCGATACCGACGCTGTATTGATCCTTCCATTGCAACAGAGCCATGCCGATCGCTCCTCAGCGGAACACAAAATCGCCGTTCTCGGGGCGGAAATCGATGACGAACATCTGATCGGGCGATAGCGTTACCGTGCCTCGCCGCTCGTGATCGAAACCTTCCGTCCGCGGGGTGTCGCGCATACGCACCGCAATGTCGTGATTTCCCGCGGGGACGACAAAGCGCTCATAGACCTTCGACGGTCCGTCGCCGGCGATGCCGGCCGGCGCAAGGCTCGCCTGGAAAACCCTGCGTCCACCGAGATCGAGCTCGACATAAATGGGACGCCGGCCGCGCGGGCATTCGGTCACGCGCCGCATATTGGGCGGAAGTTTCTGGATTTCCTCCGGCGTCAGACGGCGGCAATCGGCCTTGCGGTCGGCGCTATGAACGAAGGTGAGCATGACGATGGCCGAGCCACGCGGAGTTTGGCGATAGACCGGCGCATCGGAAAACGCGGCGACGGCGGCGAACAATGCCGCGATTACCACGAACTGTCCGGCCATCCGCAAATAGCTCATGGCGCGCTTCCGGCTTCGGTCGATACGGGCGGAGTGTGCGGCTGCACGAAGGCCGCCGAAGCCGCCTGCGGCGAACGCAGCTTCTTGTGTGGAAGCGCGGCAATCCTTTGCACAAAAGCGGCAATCGCAGCCGTTACACGGCGGGTTTCCAACGTGGAAGCCCAAACGGTCGCGATACGTTCGCGCGGCACGCGGGCGCGTAGATAAGGATCGCGCGCGGCCGCGATGCGTTGCTTGGTCCAGACGATGCCCAGGCGATTGAAGCAGGCGCTTTCGGCGCAGCCAGCGATCGCCACACCGTCCGCGAGGTCGCGGCTGAGCACGTAGTCCAACAGCGAAGGCGGCGTCATGGCCACGCAGGGCAGATGCACGGCGCCCACAACGCCGCGGCCGCCGCCATGGTCGCAGGCAAAGACCAGCACGCGGTTCGGTCCCGACAGCGCCTTGGCCGCCTCGATGGTGCGCTCGCGCAGCGTCTTGAGGTCAAAGTCCGGCAGATCGATGCCGGTCTTGAGTTCCTCGCTGCGCCGGAACGGCGTCGACGACGGACAGGACCCCACGCAGATGCCGCAGGATGTGCAGAGCGAGGCGCTGTCCTGCGCCTGGGTCGGGAATGGCAGGCCGTCGCTGCGGCGCACCATGCGGATCGCCTCATAGGGGCAGTCTTCGGAGCAGCGGGCGCAGCCATTGCAATGGGCGAGATCGACCTGGGCGGCGCGGGCGCGCCGCAACGGCGGCAACCACGGCATCAAGCCGATCATCAAGGAAAAGGCGCCGAGGAACACCCAGACGCCGCCACGGCCCCAGCTATCGGTCAGCGGATAGAGCGGCAGATAGAACCAATCGAGCCCGACTTCCACCGCCGCCTTGGTCAGATCGACATGGCCCTGCGACAGCGCCGGCTTCCACAACGACACGCCGATCAGCGCCAGCAAGGTCATCGCCGCCAGCATGCGCGGAGGATTTACTTTCGGCCGCGAGATACGCAGAATGTGCACCCACATCACAAACAGCAGAAACAGCGGCACCGCAATGTGCATGAACACCATAAGGGTGAAAAAGCGGCTGGTCAGCGTTCCGGTCGAGATGAAGTTGCGCGCGATGGGCTCGCCGAAGATCGGCAGGCGGTCAAGCAGCTCCGAGCTGACGATGGCGACGTATTGGGCGAGCCGGTCCCACACCAGCCAATAGCCGGTGATGCCCGACCCGTAGAGCAGCCAGATCATCGGCAGGCCGGTGAACCAGGAGAACCAGCGCACGCCGCGATATTGATCGTAAGCGAATTGACGCAGCAGGTGGACGGTGATCATCACCACCATCAGATCGGCGGCATAACGGTGCAGGCTGCGCATGACGCCGGCGTGAAACCATTGTTCGCGGCTGATGTATTCCACCGACTCGAAAGCGCGTTCGATGCCGGTATCGAAAAAGGCAAAAAGATATATGCCGCTGACGGTGACGATCCAGAAGAAGAAAAAACCGAGCGCGCCCAATTGCGCAAGCGGATTGAGCTGAGCGCCAAACAGCCGCTCGAACGGCCGTTCGATGAACTCAAATCCAAACCGCAGCGTGCCTCGGATCGCGCCGATCACCATGTCCTCCGAATGACTCCAACCTGCCGATCAGACGCGCCCGGTGCGAAACCATTCGCGGTACAGCAGCCCGCCGAATATCAGCAGGGAAAAGGCCGCGATCACGCTGCCGAACGCCAACCCATAGTCGATGCGGTAGCGGCCGGCGCCGGGGTCGTAGACCGTGCAGATGAACTTGACCCGGTCGAATATGCCGGCCATCGAGAATGAGCTCGCGGTGCCGTAGACCACATCTTTCATCGGCTCGATGAACATCGGCAGCGGGAAATCCTCCCCGTAGACGTGCCGGAAGACCTTGCCGGCGCGATCGACGATCGTCGTTTGCGTGACGTGATCGAAGCCGCCGGCAACCGAGACATAGCTGAATCCGAGATCGTGCAGCAGCGCCTCGATGGTGGCAGCGTCGGCGCTCGCCAGCCGCCAGTTATTGAATTTAATTCCCTGAATCGAGGCAAACTGCGCCATGCGGCCGGGCGAGTCATTGCGGGCATCGAAGCCGACGGTGAGCACGTTGAAGCCGTCATAGCCGAAGACCCGGCCGGCCTCTTTGACCGCGTCGATCAAATGCTGCGTGGTCGGCGGGCATACCGAGCTGCAGGCCGTGTAGATGAGACTGATGACCAGCGGCTTGCCGCGATAATTGCGCAGCGGCACCGGGGCGCCGGTTGAATCGGTGAGCCGGTAATTGCCGATTTCGCGTCCGATCGCACGCTCGCTCTGCTCGATCACTTTGCGCGGATCGAGCCGCGCTGTGGGCTGGTCCGGTACGGCAGCCGGCACCGGTTCGACGAACAGTCCAGCCAGGCCCAAACCCACGGCGGCAAGCAGCGCGCCGCGCGTCATAACCAGGATCCGATGGCGCCGTCGAGCAGCACTCCGGCAATCAACAGCGAGAGCTGCAACAGCGAGGCGAGAAAGTTAGCGATCGCCGCCTTCTTGGTGGGTTGACGATAGAGGGCGACGCTCTTCCAGAGGAAAATCGCACCGCCAATTCCCGCTCCCAGGCCGTAGGCCAGGCCCATGCCGTACCAGAGCGGCACCAGCGATATGGCGACGAGAACGACGGTATGGGTCAAGATGGCGAGCGTCCAGGCAGGCGCCGGCACCACCAGCGGCAGCATCGGCACTCCGGCATCGGCGTAGTCCTGGCCCTTGGCCGCCGCCAGGCTCCAGAAGTGCGGCGGCGTCCACAGGAACAGCACGATGGCCAGAACGGTCGGCACCACTTGGGGCGCGGGATCGACCGCGGCGGCGCCGGCCAGCACGGCGAAACTGCCGGCAAGCCCGCCAATGACGATATTCCAGGCGCTGCGCCGCTTCATCCATACGGTATAGACGACGCCGTAGGTGAAGGCGCCGAAGAACACGAACACGGCGGCGAGTGTGCCGCCCGCAGCCTGAGCGAGCGCCAGCGAGGCAACCAGCAAGGCCAGGAAGCCGGCGAGCCACCACGGGCTGGCGCGGAACGTTCCGCTCGCGAACGGACGCGAGCGCGTGCGCCGCATCAGCCGGTCGAGATCGCGTTCGTAATAATGATTGAAAGCGCCGGCGGCGCCCGACGCGCCGAGCACCGCCAAGGCCAAGCCCACCGATTGCCACCACGCCAGCATTGGCCCGCTGGTCGCCGCCACACCGGCGAGCGCGCTCGCAGCGACCGCAATTCCGATCCTGAGCTTCAGGAGCGAGATGGTCATGCGTACCGCAGCGAGCGTCATCGCGTTTGCATCCTCATCTTGAACCGCACATCAGCGGAACAGCCACAGTTCCGAGAGATATTTCCAGTTGATGAAGTAGTAGAGAACGAAGCAGGTGAAGAACAACGTCACCAGGACGATCGTGCCGGGCAGCTTGACCGTGGCATGGCTGCCATAGTGCGACACGGCCGCGCCGCCGCCCTGGTGCAGCGGGAAGGTGAGTTTGTGGCCGCCGACGATCTTCTTGTCGAACAGCACCGTGCCGACGACGACGACGATGAAGATGGCGCCGCCGAGCGCCGCGAGGATGGCGACAGTGGTGCATCGCTGAAGGTGATGTCCCAATGCCGTCTCGGTACGCCGAGCGTGCCCGCCCCCATCATGAACAGCGAAATCCCGGCCGCGCCGATGCCGAATAGATAAGGTTGCAGCTTGGCCAGGCCGGGCCAAATGACCTCGCGCTGGAAGATCAGCGGCAGCACCAAATAGGTCGCCGCCATGAAGGCGAGCGTGGTGCCGGTGACCACCGTGCCGTGGAAGTGACCGGGCACATACAGCGTATTGTGCATTAGCACATTGAGCTGCTCGGTGCCAAGCACCACGCCGGAAATGCCGCCGATGAAGCCGAACATCACCAGCGACAGGAACATACCGGCGAAGGCCGGATTGCCCCATGGCGCCTTGCGCAGCCATTCGAACACGCCCTTGGTGTAGCCGTTCCTGCGCTGAGCGGCTTCGATCGCGCCGGGCACGGTCAGGCCGTGGATCATCGAGCCCAGCACCGCCAGATACATCATGTAGCTGGTGTTGACGATCTTCCAGCTGGCGTCGAGGCCCGGCTCGGCCAGCAGATGGTGCGCCGAGGCGAGCTGCAGAAACAGGATGTACATGAAGAACGCCGTGCGGCTGACTTTCTCGGACAGCGGCTTGGCGCCGACCAGCAATGCGGCGATCAGATACCAGAGCGACACATGCGCGGAGACGTTGATCTGCTGCGAGGAGTGGCCCATCGCCCACCACACGACCTTGTAAAGCAGCGGATCGATGTTCGAGATCAGGCCGAGCGACCACAGCCAGGTCGGGATGAGCATGACCGCGCCGGAGGCGATGGTGAACACTGCGATGATCGCGGCGGTCAGCGCACCGAAGGTCACCAGCGGGATCGAACCTTCGTACGTGCGCTCCTCCTTGGCAATGACCAGGGTGGCGAAGAAGACAGCGGTGCCAATCAGCGCGCCGACGGCGAACAGGATCAGCCCAAGATAGAAATTAGGCGCCGCCTGCATCGGCGGATAGGAGGTGAACATCACGCTCGATTCGCCTTGCAGCACGGTGATGTTGGTGAGCACCGCGCCGACGATCATCAGCACGAAGCCAAGCCAGGCGAATTTCGGCGCCGCCAGCCGGCTGTTGAGCAGGACCGCCGAGGCGAAATAGAGCACCGCGATTTCGAAGAAGATGATCCAGAACAGCAGCACGTTGGCGCCGTGTCCGGTGAGCACCAGGTAGAACCACTCGGCCGGCAGCAGATGCACGGCCGGCCAGCGGGTAAGCGCGACCATCAGGCCCATCAGGCCGCCGACCAGCAGGAAGACCACGGCGGCGACCGCGTTGGCCTTGATCAGCGATTGCGCTGCGACGTCGACCTTGAGGCCGGTATATTGGCAGGTGCGGAATTCGGCGCGCGCGCCGACTGCCCCGATGACTGTTTCGGCGGTCATGCTCTTATCTCCCCGCGATGAGGCTTTGATCGGCCTCGGCGCGTTTGCGATCCGTTACGTAGATTTTGCCGGTCATGGTGTGATGACCGATCCCGCAGAA
>JACQDO010000328.1 GCA_016201085.1 Hyphomicrobiales bacterium
ACGGCTTGTTCGGCAGCAGCGACTCGTTGGTGGTGTGGGTGTTCGACATCACCAGCAGCGTGTAGCCGTCGGGCGCCGACTTGGCGACCGCGTCGGTGCCGATGATCGAGCCGGCGCCCGGGCGATCCTCGACCACGAAGGTCTGCTTGGTCTCCTCGGTCAGATGCTGCGCCAGCACGCGGGCATAGACGTCGGCCGGGCCGCCGGCGCCGAACGGCACGATCAGCTTGACGGTGCGGTTCGGGTAGTTTTGCGCCGAGACAGGCAGCGACAGCAGCAGCGGCAGCAAAGCGAAGGCGCCTAAGCGAAGTACTTTGAACATGAATCCTCCCACAAGCTTTTGTTCAGTCTAATGATAACGTCGCGATGCTTTTCTTATTCCGTTCGATGTTTTGATTAAGCCCCGCCGGCCGACTTGAACCCGGGTGCCAGATCGCTCGCCGCCGCGAAGGCGCCCTTGGCCTCGATCGAGGTCATCGCCACCGTGGTCTTGAGATCGGTAACGCCGCCGCCCGAACCGGCCGCCAGCAGCGCCGCCGCCATCTGCGTATCGTTGGGCGCCTCGGCGATCGCCATGAAATCGTATTCGCCGAAGGTGAGATAGTAACCGATGAGCTTGCCGCCGATCCGCGACAGCAGGCGCGAGACCGCGTCGGCGCGATCCTCCGGCTTGACCAGCATGCCTTTGATGGCGTCCCGGGTGTAACGACCCTGCGTGATGTAAATCGGCATGCGCATCCTCCCCTTTTTACCGGCGCATGATCTTGTCCGAAAACCGGTTCCCACTTTTCGGGATCATGCGCGGACGGCTAACGCCGCGCGGCCTGCATCATAGTCGACGGCGGGTATGAAACAGCCGGGAAATATCCGCGCTCAGATTTTATCGAGCTGACTTTCCTTGGCCACGCGCTCGAACGCCTCGCCCGAACTCTTGATCCGATACTGGTAGTCGTCGCCTTCCGACGGCAGCAGCTTGACCACCGTATAGTTGCCGGTGGCGGAGGCGCGGCCAAAAGCCGGCGAGGTGTAATAAACCGCTTGCCCGACCTGGTATTTGTGTCGCTGGATCGGAACGTCGGGCGGCGCCACCGGCTGTACCGGCGGGCTCGCGGTTTGGATCATCGCCGACGCCATAGTGGCGACCGCCGCAGGCGCTGCATGCGCGGGCCGCGTCGACTTGCCGACCGGATTACGAGCCGTTTTCGAGGGTTTCGACGTCTTCGCGACGGTCTTGCGATCGCTCTTGGCGACAGGCTTGACGCCCTTTTTAACGCTTCGCCGGGCGGTCTTGCTGGACCGCCGGGCGCTTTTTACTGACTGTGTGCTCATTGGGGCACTATAGCAGTAAATTTTGCTTGCGGGCGAAGTTTTTTGAAGTTTTTTTAGGCTGAACGGTAACACTTTCAATGGCTTACAAGAGCCGTTTCGCGCCCTTAACCGCCCCCTCCGGCAGCAGGATCGCCTGAAACGGGGCCAAATCGGCGCCATTATGACGCCAAAGCGCGCGGAACCGAGCCCGCAACAGCCGCGTTCTGATGCGGGGGGCGTGGAGGTCCGTCATGCGAACTCTGCTCGGCATCATTCTCGGCGGCATACTGACCGTTGGCGGCGCCTATCTGTACGACTCCCACCATGCCTTGGAGGCCGCGAATGCGCCGGCCAGCGCGCAGCGGCCGCTGGTCAACTGGGACGTGGTCGGCAACAAATGGCAAAAACTCAGCGAGCGCGCTCGCGCCGAATGGGTGCGCGTCGCCGGCTGATCTTGCTCACTGACCCTGCCCGCTATGCACTAGCCGCCCACCTGCTCGCGTTGTCCCACGCCCAGCGCATCGCCGATGGCGCGGCGGTCCAGCCGGGTTCCGTCATCGCCCTCGATCAGCAACGGCACGCGACCGTCCCGATGCACATGACGCGCCCATGACAGCGCATCGTCGAGCGCGTTGAATTCCTTGTACAGCATTTGCTCCTTGGCAAACGGCGCAATCTCGCCCGATCCTTTCGGGCCGCTATAGACGCGGTAGGTCATGGCCGAACCTCCGTTTATCCCATCGCCGTCCGCGTCGTGCGGACGCCGGTATCCCCCTGCATCAGTCTGAAATAGGAAGCGTAGCCGCAACGCGCAACCGCCACGCGGGTTGCGTGGTTGGCCGACTTCATGCCGGCCACCATGTACTGGTGCTGAAATCTGACGCCAGAACTCCGACACACGAAATAGAGCAGATGTGAACGCCAGCTTAAGCTCAGGAGCGTCGGGTGAAGACCGTCGCTGGCGAGTCCGGTTTACTCCCAACTCCGGACATATCGCTGCAACGCACTAATAGACGCGAAGTGCCAGAAGCCGACATCGCACGTTGGTTTGAATCAAAGAGGTCGTCACCTAAAGGCGGGCAGCCACCTACAGCATAATCACAACGCCCCCACGAGACGACCAAGCGGCGCAGCGTTCTCTGGAAATCATGGCCATTGTCGCCGGAAGGAACCGGCATGCATTTGATTCAACGTGTCCATGACACCGAGTTTCAGCCCGAGCATAGAGGCGATGGTCCCCAGGTTGCGAATCCAAGGCAGTCTGTTTTCGATCGTCGGCGGCGAGAGCGGATCATTGGTGATTTGCGCCGTCACCCGGACCAGACGCACGCCGTCGCCAAAGGTCGCGGCGAGATTGGTGGGATCGACCCGCTCCGCCGTCGCCGGGTCCAGCGGATCGCGAAAGCGCGCGAGCATGGGGAGGCTCTTGAGCGGCGCGTCGGTAACCGGCTTGCTCCATGCAAGACGGCCGAGATAGGCGGAATAGTTATCGAGCGCGCCGCCCCATTTTTCGAAGGGAAATATTGCCGGCAAGAGAAGCGCGTCCTCGCTGCCAGCTCTCGTATCATCGCGTGTCATCAGACACAGAAGCAGGCCACGCGCGCCAAGATCGATGATGATCGCTTCGCCGCGCGTGTCCACGGAAATACTGGCCCCCGCGCCCAGGCCACGCGTAATTCCGTCGTTCCAGCGCGCCCCGTGCTCCCACACTCCGGAGCCGGTCTTCGTCCCTTCCGGCGTTTCGACTTCCAAAGTCAACCGGTAGCGGATGAACCACGGCCCGTTGCCGCAGCCTGAAAGCAACGCCGCCGGAGCCATCGCGAGAAGCGCCATCAAGCCGCGCCGCGTCGTCCGCGCCATCTTCATTCTCTCGAAAAGTAGGGAGCGTTCGGCCCCCGCCATCCGCGCAATCCTAGCGGCCGGTGGTTAACGTTTGCCGCCCGCCAATCCCTCGCTCTTTGACGAGCCTGGCAACCATGCCGCAGCTGTCATTGCCGGGAAGCGCAGCGACCCGCCACCCCTCATGGCAAGCGGCCGAGCGATGCCCGGCTCACGACGGGAAGTCCGCTGTGGGTCATTAGCTTCACTTTTGCGATGTCCAAGCTGAGTCCGCTTTGCCCTCAATCGCTGCAATATTATTATCGCGCTGCAAATAATGACTCGATGTGCCAAAGTCGGCGCACCAGCGACGGCGCGCATGGGCTCCCATAATGCCTACCAAGCGTCGGATTTTACCACGAATGTTCGAGTTCCGAAGGATATGACCCATGCGAGCGGCCTATTACGAGACCAACGGATCGGCACGCGAGGTGCTGCGCGTCGGCGAGGTGGAGACGCCGCAGGCCGGCCCCGGCGAAGTGCGCGTCAAGCTCGCAACCTCCGGCGTCAACCCGTCCGACGTCAAATCGCGGCAGGGTTCCACCCGCAAGATCGCCTGGCCGCGGTTGATCCCGCACAGCGACGGCGCCGGCGTTATCGACCAGGCCGGCGACGGCGTCGCCAAATCGCGCATCGGCGAGCGGGTGTGGCTGTGGAACGGCCAGTGGAAGCGCGCCTTCGGCACGGCTGCCGAATATATTGCCCTGCCCGCCGAACAGGCGGTGAAGCTTCCTGACAAGGTCGGCTTCGAGGCCGGCGCCTGCCTCGGTATTCCGGCCATGACCGCCAGTCACGCGGTGACGCTGAGCCATGCGGTCAAGGGCACCACTTTGCTGATCGCCGGTGGCGCCGGCGCGGTCGGTCAATACGCCATTCAGTTCGCCAAGGCGCATGGCGCGCGCGTCATCGCCACCGTGTCCTCGGCCGAGAAGGCCAAGGTTGCGCTCGAGGCCGGCGCCGACCACGCCATCGACTACAGACGCGAGAATGTCGGCGAGCGGGTGATGGCGATCACCGACAGACACGGCGTCGACGCCGTGATCGAGATGGACCTCGCCGCCAACGCCAAATTGATCCCCGGCGTGCTGCGGCCGAAAGGCAGCGTCATCGTCTACGGCACCGGCGCCGCCGAGGCGACGCTGCCGGCGTTCTTCTGCCTGACCCAATCCATCCGCGTGCAGTTCTTCCTGGTCTACGAACTCGACCACGCCATGCGCGAGCGCGAACTTACCGCCATCAATAGCGCGCTTGTCCACGGCACGCTGCAGCACCGGGTGGCGCAGCCGACCTTCGCGCTTGCCGACATCGCCGCCGCGCACGAGGCCGTGGAAAGAGGTTCGATCGGCAATGTGGTGGTGCGGATTTAATGAGTTAATCCGCTCGCCCTGAACGGATCGAAACAAGAGTCGCAACAACCTTGAATTGAACTCCCGATAGGTGGCAAACTCTCGAGCCGACGCCCGCCGATCAAGGCGGTGCGCGACTGGCGATCGGGAGGCGAGCATGGCCCTATTGCACCGTATTGGCATGCTGGCGACGGCCACGGCGCTGATCGCGACCGGCGCGCCCGCATCGGCCGCACCGCTGTCTATCGTCGAGGTGGGATTTCCGGCGGTCAATTGCCTGTTCCAGGCGAGTTGCACGATCGTCGTCAGCGACAGCAGCAGCACCGTCAATCTGGGCTTCGACAGCGGCTCCGGGTTTTTCCAGTCGCGCATCTGGAATGCCGCCGCCGGCACTCCGGCCGCCGGCAAGACCGGATATCTATACCGGCTCGATCTGCGCGGCGCGGCCGGCTTCAGCGAATGCGTGGTCGGCGTGACAATGAATTTCGGGCCGGTCGCCAAGCTCCCTTACAAAAGCGGATCGACGGACGATGTATTCGTCGGCACCTCCGGTGGCCTTGGCACGATCAAGCTCAAGTCAGCCGAACAGGACGGCAGCGTCATCACCTTCACGTTCGCCAAGCCGGTGTGCGCAAAGATGGGCGCCGTCGCCGGCGAAACCACGTTCTTCTTTGGCCTGGCATCGACCGAGCCGCCACATTCCACCTCGGGGACTGTGTTTACCGCCGGCAGTCCTGGGTTTTATGCGATTAGCCTGCGCGCGCCGAATTTCTAAAAAGCTTTGCAACCCATGACACGACTGAGCACGGCGTAAAATCATTCGCCGCGACAAATTATCTTTGTCACTCGGCATGCGCGGCGAGCTCAGCTGGCGCCGCCGCGCACGAGGCGGTGGCAGAAAGCTCATTCGGCAATGTGGCGGTGCGGCTATGACGGCGCCATCTGCAAATCGATCCGGCGTTTGCGGCGTGACGAAATAGCGACAGTGGTCCGATAAAACGCACGGGTTGACATAGATCAAAGCCAAAACGCCGCTGTAAACGATTGCTCGCGACGATCCGTTGTTGCGGTAGAACGTCACATAGTCAGAATAAGCGCAAACGATTTAGCTGTTACAAAAACGTGACGTGTTTCTGAAATGCGGTAGCTTTGTTCAGTCAATCTAAGGGGGCGCTAACATGGCTTTCAGAATTTTAGTATTGCTCGCATGCTTGTTGCTGCCGACCGGCGCGCTCGCCGCCGGAGCGCACGAAGGCCTGACCTGCCGGGGCTGTCATGCCCCGCACGCGGCCAAAGGCGATGCGATCTTCGCCGTGAGCCCCAACATAAAGGACGTCAACAAAAGAACGGGGCAGCCGAATTCCGGATCGACGGCGCTTTGCCTTGGCTGTCATCAGGCGCCCGATAAAGGCGGCGTCGGCATCAAGCCCATCGAGTCGCACATCAGCCATCCCTACGGCCTGCGTTCGGTGAACGCGAAAGTGGCGCATGTGCCGGTCGAGTTCATGAAGGACGGCAAATTCGAATGCACGTCCTGTCATGATCCGCATCCGTCCAACCCGAATTACAAATACCTGCGCATCGATACCAGCGCCGGCGATAAAATGGATCGTTTCTGCGCCGCCTGCCATCCGATGAAGGCGGATGCCAAGCAGTCGCAGGGATTGGAATTCTTCAGCAGCATGGATGAGAACCAAGTCAAGCCGTTCTCTCCCATCGCCGCACCGGCGCCCGCGAAAAAATAACCGAAGCGGCGAGCGGGGTAAGCTCGCTAGCCTAACCGGACAAAATGGCGCGTCAGCTCATTGAGCTGGCGCGCTATCGATCATGAAATCGCGGCGGATCGGCACGGCGTCGCGCGTCTTGGCGACCAACATCTGGAACACCATGTGCGAGCCGTGCAGGAATTCGAGCTCGACGGCCGCCAGATAAAACTCCCACATGCGGCAGAACCGTTCGTCGTAGATCTGCGCCGCGCGCGCGCGATTGTTGGCGAAGCGCTGCCGCCAGTGCCGGATGGTGTGGTAATAATGCAGGCGCAGCACCTCGATATCCGACACCCACAGCATGTTGCGCTCGGTGGCGGCGAGCACCTCCGACATGGCCGGCGAATAGCCGCCGGGAAAAATATATTTGCGGATGAACGGGCCGGTGGTGCCGGGCGGCGACATGCGTCCAATGCAGTGGATAAAGGCGTAGCCCTCGTCCTTGAGCAGGCTGCGGATTTTGGCGAAGTACTCGTCGAAATGCGCGATGCCGACGTGCTCCATCATGCCGACCGAGACAACGCGATCGAACGTGCCTTCGACGTCGCGATAATCGAGCTCGCGGAATTCCACCAACTCGCCGACGCCGGCGGCTGACGCGCGCTCGCGGGCGATTCTGATCTGTTCGGGCGAGACATTGATGCCGACGACGCGGGCCCCGGTCTCTCTGGCGAGGTGAATGGCAAAGCCGCCCCAGCCGGAGCCGATCTCGACCACGCTCATGCCCGGCTTGAGCTGCAGCTTGGCGGTGGCGTGCATCAGCTTGTAGCGTTGCGCCTCCTCCAGCGTATCGTGCGCGGGATCGCGGAAGTAGGCGCAGGAATACTGCATGTCCTCGTCGAGAAAGAGACGGTACAGCTCGGTGGATAGATCGTAGTGATGGCGCGCCTGCCTGGCGGCGACGCCGGTCGGATTGGCCTGATGCCAGCGCCGCAGCGCGCGCCACAGCCGGCGCAGCAGCTTCTGCCCGCCATGCGAAGCGAGACCGGCGCGATTGAGCGAGAACAGCAGCAGCAGGTCGTAGACGCCCGCACCGTCCTCGAAGGTGAGGCCGCCATCCATGTAGGCTTCCGCGGCCTTGAGTTCCGGATTGAGGAACAGCTGGGCGGCGAGCCCGCGTCGGTTGATGCGCAGCGTCACCGCCGGTCCGGGCAGCTTGCCGCCGAAGGTGTGCAGCGTGCCGGAGGCGTCGTAGAGACGCAGCGTTCCGTTCCTGATGAATTTCTCGAGCAGGCCGGAGAGCAATAACATCGATCAGCCCGCGGGTGGCGCGACTTCGGCGTCGGTGAAGCCGGCGGCATCGAGCGCGCGGCGCACGGTGCCGGAGCGTTTGGCGTCTTCCAGCAGGCCGCTCGCCAGTCTGAGCGCCTCGCCGCGCCCTTTTGGCACCGCCACCGCGATGCCGGTCTGCTGGAAATGCCCGGCCAGCACGCGCGCGCCCGGCAGCTTGGGCAGCAGGCCGGTGAACGAGTCATGCGACAGCGCGAAGGCGTCGCCCTGCTTGGCGCGCGCCATCTCGGTCATCAATTCGACGCTCGGCACTTCCTGCACGGAGGCGTTGGGCGCGGTGCGGCGCGCGCTGCGCACGGTGGTGGTGTTGGAAATGCCGACGATGCGCACGCCCGGCCGGTTGACCTCGTCGATCGACTGGATGGTGGAGCCGGCCGGCACCAGATAGGTGCTGGCGATGAGATAATAGGCCGGGCCGAAATCGACCTTGGCTTCGCGCGCGGCATCGCGCGGCATGAAGGCTAAGTCGCAGGCGCCGCCCGCCACCGCGTCGGTCACCTGCCCGGAATTGTCGTAGACCTGCATTTCAAATGGCAGCTTGAGCGCGGCCGCGATGGCGTTGAGCAGATCGACGGTGACGCCGCGCACCGCGCCGCTCCCATCGCGCACGGCGAAGAAGGCGGAAGCCGCCGGCGAGACCACGATGCCGCCGCGCAGTTTGCCGGTGGGGGCGAGTCGCTGGAGCGCGTCGGGACTGGTCATGGGCACCGCCTTTAGCACGCGGCGGCATATAAGACTATGATGCGCGGCGGGACACCGTCATTCGGGAGAAGGCTTATGCGTTTCATCTGGGGCATGATCGTCGGCGCCGCGCTGATGCTGGGCAGCGCCTATCTGCACGACACCGGCGTGATCAAGGCCGGCCCGAAAGAGGCCTTCGTGAATTGGGACACGGTGATCGGGATGCTGGGACGCTAGTTTGTCGTCCCCGCGCAGGCGGGGACCCATACGCCGTGCCCTATCGTTCGACTGCGGAGTATGGGTCCCGGCCCTCGCAAGTGCTCGGCCGGGACGACGGCAGCTAAAACTTCTCCACCCACGGTCTTAACTCAAGCTCGGCGCTCCAGGCGCTGCGCGGCTGATTGAGCAGGTGCAGGTAATTGGCCGCGATGGCGTCGGGATCGAGCAGCGAGTCCGGGCTATCTGCCGGCTCGGGACGGCGCGCGCTCTTGATGCCGCCGTCGATCACCACATGCGCGACGTGGATGCCCTTGGGCTGCAATTCGCGGGCAAGGCTTTGCGCTAATCCGCGCAAGGCGAACTTGCCCATGGCGAAGGGCGCCGACTGCGCATAGCCCTTCACGCTGGCCGACGCGCCGGTGAACAGGATCGCACCCTGCCCGCGCGGCAACATGCGTTTGGCCGCCGCCTGCGCCACCAGGAAGCCGCCGAAGGCCGTGATCGCCAGCGCCTTCTCGACCTCGGCCGGATCGAGCTCGATCAACGGCCCGCGCGTGCGGTAGCTGGCGTTGTAGACGACGACGTCGGGCGTCAGCTTCGCCGTATCGAGATCGGCGAACAGCTTTTCGACCTCCTCGCGTTTTGCCGCATCGCAGTTGAAGGCGCGCGCGCCGGTCGCCTGCACGAACTCAGCAAGCTTGGCGGCCGAGCGCGCCGCCAGCGCGACTTTCATGCCGGCCTTGCCGAACGCGCGCGCCAGCGCGGCCGAAAGGCCCGAGCCGGCGCCGACGATGAGGGCGGAGGTGTATGGCATAGAGTGTTCCATGACAGTCAACGCTTAAATCTCACATCGAGATCAGCGCCGAGACGAACGACCGCCAAAATCTCAAACTGATCCTTCTCTTCTTCCGTCTCGGCCGACACATTGAGCGAATAGCGCGCTTCCTCAATGGCTTCCTCCGGGGTCAAACAGCCGAAGACCGACATGCATTCGCGAGTGCCGTCGATGTCCATGTAATAGACTTCCCAATCGGCGCCGGGGCGCTTTTCGATTTTGCTCATGAGTTCAATTTAACAGACATTTCGCAAAGCGGGCCAGACTCTATCCGCCCTCATCCTGAGGAGACCGCGCAGCGGTCGTCTCGAAGGATGGGGCGGCCCCATGGTTCGAGACGCGTCGCTTCGCGACGCTCCTCACCATGAGGCCGAGATAGGATCGCGTGG
>JACQDO010000021.1 GCA_016201085.1 Hyphomicrobiales bacterium
GTCATTGATATACGTCATATTCTCCGCCGGTGGACGAGCTAATTTCGCTGGCGTAGGTTTCGTCCGCTTTCCCACCCCCGTCAGACTTCGGAGTTCGCCATGGCCGGCCCTGTGATTGCTGTCACCGACAGCGTGTTTCCCTCTCTCGATCTGGCCAAGGCCGCGCTGGCGCGGCTTAACCCGACCTTCCGCATGGCGAAGAGCTCCGGCGCCGACGACATCCTCGCCGTCGCCAAGGATGCCGACGCCATCCTGGTGACTTACGCCAAGCTGACGCGCGACATCCTGCTGCAGCTGACCAAGTGCAAGGCGATCGGCCGCTTCGGCCTCGGCGTCGACAATATCGATCTGCCGACGGCAAAAGAGAAAGGCATCGCGGTCAACTACGTGCCGGACTACTGCATCCGCGAGGTCTCCGATCACGCCATGGCGCTGCTGCTGTCGCTGATCCGCAAGATCCCGCTGTCCAACAAACTGGTGCAGAGCGGCCGCTGGGAAATGCCGGCGGTGGTGCCGATCCGCCGCCTGGAAGGCACCGTGCTCGGCCTGCTCGGCTTCGGCAATATTCCGCGGCTGGTGGCGCCGAAGGCGCAGGCCTTCGGCATGAAGGTGATCGCCTACGACCCCTACGCCAAGGCGGAATTGTTCAAGGCGGCGAATGTCGAAAGCGTCGACTTCGACAGCATGCTGGCAAGGTCCGATTACATCTCGGTGCACGCGCCGCTGCTGCCGGCGACGCGCGGCATGCTCAACGCAGCAGCCTTCGCCAAGACCAAGAAGGGCGTCTTGATCGTCAACACCGCACGCGGTCCGCTGATCGACGAGGTGGCGCTCTGTGCTGCGCTCGACAGCAAACAGGTCGGCGGCGCCGCTCTCGACGTGGTGACCACCGAACCGCTGCCGAAGGATTCGCCCTTGATCGGCCGTGACAACGTCATCCTGACGCCGCACACCGGCTTCTATTCGATCGAGGCACTGGAGGAATTGCAGACCAAGTGCGCCGCTGACGTGGCGCGCGTGCTCAGCGGCGAAAAGGCGGTCTACCCGATCAGCGCGTGACGCCTGACGTCATGCCGTTTTTTCCCGCTCCGCTGGTCTCCTCGCTGATGCGGGTCGAACCGCAATGGATCGACTACAACGGCCATCTCAACATGGCCTATTACAACGTGCTGTTCGACCGCGCGGTGGACGAGGCCTATGAGCTGATCGGCATCGGTCTCGACTATCTCAAGACCCAGGGCCATTCGACCTTCACCGCCGAAGCGCATGTGCGCTATCTGCGCGAGCTCAAAGAAGGCGATCCGGTGCGGGTGACGTTCCAGCTGCTCGATTACGACGCCAAGCGCATCCATTATTTCGAGGAGCTCAAGCACGCCGAGGAAGGCTGGCTGTCGGCCACCTCGGAAAACATGACGCTGCACGTCGACATGAGCGCGAAGAAAGTGACGCCGTTTCCGGACGGCATCCTGCGCACATTGGAGCGCATGAAGGCCGCGCATGCTCACTTACCGCGGCCGGAGGGCGCCGGCCGCGCCATCAAGATGCCAGGTAAGGGCTGAGCGCTGGCGGCAGCGCGATTGACACTTTTTCACTCCGGCCGATAGCATCCTCGTCACGCGATGCGTTTGTACTGGATCGCGGTACGGGGCAGCCGATGTCAGTCAACGCCGGAAAGGCGACGCCGCGCCCAGTACGTTCGGTGCAAATCCGCGAACATCGAATTCCCAGCGCCAGCAGCGCGCCCTATATCTGCGTCGAAGGTCCCGACCGCAATCTGTGGTTCTGCGAAAGCGGCGCGGCCAAGATCGGACGTTTCGATCCGCGCAGCGGCACGTTCGCCGAATTCGCATTGCCGACCGCCGGCGCTACGCCCATCGGCATCACGCTGGGCGGCGACGGCAATCTGTGGTTCGCGCAGAAGAAGGCCAACAAGATCGGCCGCATCGCACCAGGCGGTGCACTGGCCGAATTTCCGCTGCCGACGGCGAATGCCGGTCCCGACGGCATCGCGCTCGGACCGGACGGCAATGTCTGGTTCTCGGAAACCGAAGTGAGCCAGATCGGTCGCATCACCCCGGACGGAAAGATCACGGAATTCAAGACCGGCATTACGCCCGGCAGCAAGCCGTTGTCGATCGTGGTGCGTGACGGCGCGCTCTGGTTCAGCGAGGCGGCCGGCAACCGCGTCGGCCGCATCACCATCGACGGCGCGGTGAGCGAATTCGATATCCCAAGCCACGACCCACAGCCGCGCGCCATGGTCACCCATCCCGATGGCACCATCTGGTTCGTCGAAACCGGCGCCAATGCGCTCGGCCGGCTCGGCCGCGACGGCACATTCAGCGAGTTCAAATTCCCCACGCCCAACGCGTCGCTACGCGGCGTCACCGTCGGACCCGACGGCAATCTCTGGTGCACCGAGAACTTCGCCAACAAGATCGGCCACATGGCGCCGGACGGAACGCTGATCGGCGAATACGATATTCCGACGCCGGCGAGCGGCGCCCGCTGCATCGCA
>JACQDO010000320.1 GCA_016201085.1 Hyphomicrobiales bacterium
ATCAAGGCCAAGCGCGCCGGCAAGGAGCCGCCGCACGCGCCCGAGGGTCGTCCGAGCAACGTGATCAACCTGATGGACGCGCTGCGCCGCAGCGCGCAGGCCGAGCGGCGGCGGCCCGCCACGCGTGCTTCCGCACGCAAGACCCACGGTCACCGCAAACGCTCGACCACCCGGCGGAAGGTAAGGAAAGCAGGCTAGGCTAAATGGCGGGGCTGAAGACTTATCGCGCCAAGCGCCGCTTCGGCGTCACCGCCGAGCCGAAAGGAACACGCAGTCTTCGGCGCGGCCACGCCTTCGTCATCCAAAAGCACGCCGCGCGGCGGCTGCATTACGACCTGCGACTGGAGCTCGACGGCGTGATGAAGAGCTGGGCGGTGACGCGCGGCCACAGTTTGGTGGCGGGCGACAAGCGCCTGGCGGTGCAGGTTGAGGATCATCCGATCGACTACAACAAGTTCGAAGGCACCATCCCGAAAGGCGAATATGGCGGCGGTACCGTCATGATCTGGGATCGCGGCACCTGGCAGCCGGAGGGCGATCCGCATAAGGGCCTGAGCAAGGGCCACCTGTCGTTCACGCTTCAAGGCGAGAAGCTGCACGGCGGCTGGCATCTGGTGCGCATGCGCCGGCGGCCGGGCGAAAAGCGCGACAATTGGCTGCTGATCAAGCAGGACGACGATGCGGCGCGGGACCAGGGCGACAAGGATATTCTCGATCAGAAACCGCGTTCGGTGAAATCCGGCCGCACGATGGACGAGATTGCCAAAGGCGGACGGGCGAAAGCAAAGAAGACCGCAACAACCCGGACAACGGCGAAAAAGAAACCGCCCGCCAAGCCCAAAGCGAAACGCCAGCGCGCGAGCGAGGCGCTGCCGCCTTTCGTCGCCCCCTGCCTCGCTACGCTGGCCGACAAGGCGCCCGATAGCGGCAACTGGATCCACGAGATCAAATTCGACGGCTATCGCCTGCAGGCGCGGCTTGAGCACGGCAAGGTCAAGCTGCTGACGCGCAAAGGTCTCGACTGGACGCGGAAGTTTCCCTCCATCGCCGCGGCAATCGCCAAGCTGGCAGCTAAGACCGCGCTGATCGACGGCGAGCTGGTGGCGGAGGGTGAGGATGGCATCTCCAGCTTCTCGCTATTGCAGCAGGCGCTGAAATCCGGGCGCGACAGCCGCATGGCGTTCTATCTGTTCGATCTGCTGTACCTCGATGGCGACGACCTGCGGCCCCTACCCTTGCAGACGCGCAAGGCGGCGCTCGCCAAGTTGCTCGCGCGTGCGCCGGAGAAGGGCGTCCTGCGCTTGAGCGAGTCGATTAATGAGCCCGGCTCGACGCTGCTCAAACATGCCTGCAAGCTGGGGCTTGAAGGCATCGTCTCGAAACGTTCGGATGCCGCCTATCGTTCCGGCCGCGGCCATGACTGGATCAAAACCAAATGCGCGGACCGCCAGGAATTCGTCGTGGCCGGCTTTGCGCCCTCGACCAACGACGCGCATTCGGTCGGCGCGCTGGTGCTCGGCGTCTACAATGACGGCGAATTGCGCTATGCCGGGCGCACCGGTACCGGCTTCACACATGACAGCGCGCGCGAGCTTTACCGCAAGCTCAACGCACTCAAGCTCGACAAGCCAGCCTTTACCACGTTGCCGAAGGAAGAGCGCGGCGTACGCACGCCTGTGTGGGTTTCGCCCAAACTCGTGGCCGAGGTCGATTTCCACGGCTGGACCCATGGCGACCGCGTACGGCAGGCCTCGTTCCAGGGCCTGCGCGAGGACAAACCGGCACGGGACGTCGTGCGCGAAGTCAGGGCGATCGCCGCGACCAATACCGGCGCTAGCGCGAAACGACGCAGCCCGCCGATCGCCAAAATAACCAACAAGACACCCAACAAGACGACCAACAAGGCGTCGGCCAAAATCGGCGGCGTGACCTTCAGCCATCCCGACCGCGTCTATTGGCAGGACGCCGGCGTCAGCAAACGCGACCTTGCGGAATATTACCAAGCGGTTTGGCAATGGATGCGGCCGCACGTGGCCGGCCGGCCAATCGCGCTGCTGCGCTGTCCGGACGGCGTTGACGGCCAATGTTTCTTCCAGAAGCACGCCAGTGCCGGCATCGCCACCGAGCACCTGCATCAAGTGAGTGAGAAAGGCGGCAAAATCATCTCGATCGACGACCTCGACGGCCTGCTCGCACTGGTGCAGGCCGGGGTGCTGGAAATCCACACACGCGGCAGTACCGTCGACGACCGCGAACGCGCCGACCGGCTGGTGTTCGACCTCGATCCCGGCCCGGGCACGAATTGGCGCGACGTGGTCGCCGCCGCGCGCGAGGTGCGCGACCGGCTTGCGCAGCTCAAGCTCAAGAGTTTTGTGAAGACCACCGGCGGCAAAGGTTTGCACGTGGTGCTGCCGATCAAGCCCACCCCCTGGGACGAGGCCAAGGAGTTCGCGCAGGCGCTCGCGGCGGTCATGGCGCACGAGGCGCCCGAGCGCTATATCGCGACCGCCAGCAAGGCCAAGCGGGCCAAACGCATCTTCATCGACTACCTGCGCAACAGCCGCGAAGCCACCGCGGTGGCGCCCTACTCCACCCGCGCACGGCCGGGCGCAGCCGTATCGACCCCGGTGCAATGGTCCGAGTTGGGCTCGCTCAAAAGCGCCAGCCAATACACCGTGAAGAACTTAAAGGTCCGGCTCGCGCGCCTGCGCAAGGACCCGTGGGCCAATATCGGCCGAGTAAGACAGAAGCTGCCCAAGCTCGGATAATGGAACTTGGCAGACGGCTGCGCGTTGGCTGCCGCCATGACACAAAACACCAGCCATCAACATCCATCCCCGCATCCGAACGGATCGCACGCGGGTTTAGCCTCGATGTTGTCCGCAAGATTTCATCAGTTCGCGCAGACGACCGCGACATGGACCGGCCATCCGACCGCCTTCCTGCTCGCGGTCATGGTGATTGTGGTCTGGATCGTCAGCGGTCCGTTTTTCCATTACAGCGATACCTGGCAACTGGTGATCAATACCGGCACCACCATCGTCACCTTTCTGATGGTGTTCCTGATCCAGAATACGCAGAACCGCGACATCATGGCGGTGCAGCTCAAGCTGTCGGAACTGGTGCTGGCGATGAAGGGCGCCAAGAACGAGTTCGCGGCCATCGAGGACCTCAGCGACGGGGAATTGCAGAGGGTGCATGAGCAGTCGCGCGCGCGGGTCGAGATGCTGACCCAGCATATCGAGCACCGCCGCGCTCGCCGCCGCGCCGGCCATCGCAATGGCGGCAGTAACAAAAAGCGCGCGGCGCAGCGAGCTAAGGCCTCGCGGCAGTCGCCACAAACTTCCGGTAAGTAACACAACGGAACCTTAGTTCCGCGGCTGCGTTATGCGCGCAGACGGCGCTTTTTTTTACTCCCGCCACGTGATTGTCACGTTTGACGGTCAGGAGTTCGTCTTAACCATTGCTCGCCGGTGTGCGTCTGCTGCCGGGGGGTTGGTGTAGGATGACTTCGGGGATCAAGCCGATGCGGTGGACGATTTGGCTGGCGACTGGGCTGGTGCTCGCGGGCGGAATGACGCGCGCCGAAGCAGCCCCACAAGGACCAAAGCGTTTTACCGGCATCGCCGCCTATTACGACACGAATTACACGGGGCGGACCGCCTCGGGCGAACGCTACGATCCGACCAAATTCACTGCCGCGCACAAAACGCTGCCGTTCGGCACGCGCCTGCGCATCACCGACCCCAGGAGCAAACGCAGCGTGGTGGTCGTCATCAACGACCGTGGCCCGTTCACCAAAGGCCGCGCGATCGACCTCTCGCTGGCCGCCGCCAAGGCTTTGCGCATGACGCAACGCGGTCTGATCAAGGTGACGGCGAGCGAGGAGCCGGCGGCGTTTACGACCGCGGCGCAGCCTCCAACGCGCTGACCGACGGCGCGCAACGCACCCAGGTTTCCGGCGTGCCGCTCTCGCCAACACGCAGATGCACGGTGTTCTCGTTGAGCAGCGTCATCTGCACCATCTGGCCGGAGCCCGGTTCCGGCGCCGGCACCGTATAGTTGAACCAGTGCCGGCTGTATTGGCCTTCCATGCGCTTGCCGCCCGGCGTGACGATTTCCGGTCCGCGGATGGTGAGACGCCGGCCGTCATTGTGGCACCAGTTGCCGTCGATGGCATCGGCGAAGGCGGGCGCCGCAAGCGCGCTCAAGGCGAGCGCGGCAATAATTGTTTTAATCCGAATGTCGGCCATGGCGTGCCTCCCCGCACGGTATGAACCTCAATCGACCTTGGCCTCGTCGCGATACATGACCTTGTGCCGGGTCTCGCGTACCCAGGCCTCGATCTGCTCGACGGTCATGTAGTTGTTCATGTCGAAGCGGCCCCAGTTCACGATCTGCGGCAGCGTCTTCTTCCAGCGCTTGTAAGGCGGCTTGGCCGGCACGCCGAACGCCATGATGTCGATGATGGCGAGCTCGTCCGGCACGCCGAGCAGCGGGCGCAGCGATCTCTGTGCGTCGTCCTGGCCGATCGCGGTCACCCACCAGACCTGATAGCCGAGCGCGGCGGCGGCCAGATGCGCCGACATGGTCGAGGCGGCGACGCTTTGCAACAAAATGCGTTCGGCATTCTGCTGATACTTCTTGTCGAGATCGGAGCCGTCGAGCAGCACCGGGAAGGCGCGCACGAAACGGAAATCCGCCGCCACCACCACGAAACCCGGCGCCGTCTCCAGCCCGCGGTAATTGGGCGTGGGAAATTTCATTTTCAGCTTGGCGCGATTGGTCGCCTCGGCCACGAAATAATCGGCGATCTGTTTTTTCACCGCCGGATCGGTCACCACGATGTAATGCCAGGGTTGCGCATTGGCGCCGGACGGCGCGTGGCGCGCCGCTTCCAGCACCAGCTCGATATGCTCGCGCGGCACCGCGATGTCCGGACGGAAGGCGCGGCTGGTCAGCCGGTTGCGCACCACGTCCATCAGCGCCTCGTAGCGCGCGAGATTGGGCGTGAATTGAGTCACATCGTCCATGTGGGTCCTCCCCAGGCGCTTGCGGCTATGATAATCGAAGCCACAGAAGCGTCATACCCCGCCCCTCCGCCCCCCTGCCACAAGGACAAAATCCATGCCCGCCAAGCGCCCGGCGCCCCGCCTCGCCCTGATCGACGAACCGCGCATGACCGATGCCCAGCGCGCACTCATGCAGGCGATCCGCTCGGGGCCGCGCGGCACATCGATCACCCCGCGCGGGCCCTTCGCGGTCTGGCTGCGTGCGCCGGAATTCGGCCAGCTCGCGCAAGCGCTGGGCGGCCATTGCCGCTACCGGACCGCGCTGCCGCCGCGGCTGTCGGAATTCGCGATCTTGTGCACGGCGCGGCTGTGGCGCGCGCAATATGAATGGTTCGCGCATGCGCCGATCGCCGAAAAGAACGGCGTCAAGCCGAAGACGATCCAGGCTCTGCGCGCCGGCCGCGTGCCGAAATCGGCGCCCAAGGACGAGCGCGCGCTCTACGATTTCATCCAGGAGCTGTACAAGACCAAGCGCGTGAGCGACCGCAGTTATAAGCGCGTGCACGCCCTGCTCGGCGATGCGGCCATGGTCGAGTTCATCGGTATTCTCGGCTATTACGTGATGATCGCGATGACACTCAATGTCTTCCGCATGATGCCGCCGCCGGAATCTGAGCTGGCATGGGCGGAGCCGAAATAAACCCACGCGCGCACGCGTTAATCCCGGCACGAGCGGTGCCGGGATTCAATACGACCGGCAGGAAATCGTCAGTCGCAGGTCCGCCGCGTCTTGAAGATCGCTTTCCCGTTCGGCAGCTCAGTTCGCGTCTTCACCACCTGGCATTCGGCGTGGTGACGCCGCCAGCCATAGTGATGGCCGCGGTCGGAATGCTCACGGATGACCACGCTGTCACGGTCACGATCACGGTCACGGTCCTGGATCACGATCTGAGCCGAAGCCGGAAGGGCTCCAAGCACAGTCGCACCAAGAACAAGTCCTAGAACAACAAGCTTCATTGCAGCCTCCATGTTTCCCACTGGTGCAGGGAAACGCCAGAGCGGCAAAATTGTTCGAATATTTCGCAAGGCGCCTACCGCGCACGATGAATATGCATTCAGAAAGGAACGCTAAGCGACGCGGTCGGCCGCCACAGCCGCCGGCGGCTCCGACACAGCCGGCTCGGCCCTCGGGCGCGGCTTGTTCATGCGCTGACTCAAGAGCTCGAGGAAGCGCTCCTTCGGCGTCGGCGGCGCCACCAGCATGCCCTGGCCGAAGTCGCAGCCCATGACCAGCAGCGCCTGAAGGTCGGCCATGCTCTCGATGCCTTTCGCCACCGCCACGCTGCCGAAGCGGTGCGCGAGATCGATGGCCGTCTGGCAGATCGCGGCATTGGTGGCATCGACCGCGCAATTCTTCACGAACGAGCCGTCCAGCTTGAGTTCGGCGAATGGCAGATCGCGCAGGCTGGAGAACGATGAATAGCCGGCGCCGAAATCGTCGATGGCGATGGTCACGCCGCTGGCCTTGAGTTCGGCGGCGCATTGTTTCGCCATGGCGATGTCGCGCACGATCTGATCCTCGGTCACTTCCAGAATCAGGCCGGGCCAGTTTTCCGATTGCGGCCGGTTCTGCGCCACGATATCGGCGATCGGCAGCTTGGAAAGCGCGCTTGCCGGCACGTTGATCGAGAGATGCAAATTGACGCCGACGTCGGCGAAGATCGTCCAGTTGCGCAGGGTGGTCAGCAGCGCATGCTCGGTGAGATGAGCCAGGCTTTCATCGTCGATGCCGGGCAGGAAGCTTTCCGGCCACAGCACGCCTTCCTGCGGATGGCGGATACGCGCGAGCGCTTCGGCGCCGGCCAGGCATTTGCGCTTGAGATCGATTTTCGGCTGGTACCAGATTTCCAGCCAATTATTGCGCAGAGCCTCGTCGATCGCGACGCGTGTGGGCGCGGCCACCGGCAAACTGGAAAAACGTCTCGTGTCGTTATTCGCGTCGCGGGCCGTCATCCGTTTACCCGACGGTTAGTGGCACTGCCTCCCATATAGCCTCGATTGTCTTAACTATTGGTGCAGGCATGGTTTTTGAATTCGTTTACCATGCGGGATGCGCGGACCGACCCGCACCGGGGCGATTTCCGCCAATCCCCAAGATTACGTGATTTGACTATCGTTTGGTCACTGACCACCCTTTGGGCAGCCGCTGTTATTTTAAGCAGCGTCGGCGGCCAGGGGCGGGTCATTGCGCAAAAAACTGCATGATCACAACGCAATATGGGGGATGGCACGTCGCTTGCTCCCTTGCCCCTTACCGTGCCCAAAGCACCTCAGGGAGGGAACCATGCGACGTCGAGACTTCACCAAGTTAGCGTTGGCCGGCGCCGCCGGCACGATCGCAGCGCCTGCAATCGTCAAGGCGCAAACTGCGTTCAACTGGAAGATGACCAGTTTCTATGGTCCGAACGCGGCGTTCTACTCGACCGGCCCAGGCAGCGCGAAAGACCTGTGCAAGCGTATCGAGGACATGTCGGGCGGCCGCCTGAAGATCCAATTCTACGGCGCCGGCGAGTTGATCCCGGCCGCCGAAGGTTTCGACGCCGTATCGTCCGGCACCGTCGAGATGAATTACGCCAACTCCTATTTCTGGACCGGCAAAAGTTTTGCCGCGCAATATTTCTGCGCCGTACCCTTCGGTCTCAATTTCCAGGGCTTGAACGGCTGGATGTATGACGGCGGCGGCATCGAGCTTTGGCGCGAGGTGTACGACCGTTTCAATCTGGTGCCGTTCCTGTGCGGCAATACCGGCGTGCAGATGACCGGTTGGTTCAAGAAGCCGATCGAAAAAGTCGAAGACCTCAAGGGTCTCAAGATGCGCATTCCGGGTCTGGCCGGGCGCGTCTACAAGGAACTTGGCGTGGACAGTCGCCTGCTGCCGCCGGGCGAAATCTTTCCGGCGCTGGAGCGCGGCGTGATCGACGCCGCGGAGTTCGTCGGGCCGTATCTCGATCGTCAGCTCGGGCTGCACCGCGCCGCCAAATATTATTACACGACCGGCTGGCACGATACCGCGACCGCCAGCGAACTCATCGTCAACAATGCGAAGTGGGCGAGCCTGCCGGCCGATCTCAAGTCGGTGGTAGAGAATGCCTGCGCG
>JACQDO010000347.1 GCA_016201085.1 Hyphomicrobiales bacterium
GGACGATGCGCCTGCGATGCGCGCCTACGCCAAGCGCTTCCCGAAGGAAAAGACGTTCGCCGACCTCGCGAACTGGGAAGCCGTCGAAAAGGCCGATCCGGCGCTGTTCGACGGCTACCAGTTCTGGCTCGTGCGGACCTGATTCTTCCCAAGCGTCATGGCCGGGCTTGTCCCGGCCATCCACGTCTTCTTTCGCCGCATTCCAAGTCGTGGATGCCCGGCACAAGGCCGGGCATGACGACGGGGCGGACCTAGACGACGATATTCACGATCTTGTTCGGCACGACGACGATCTTGCGCGCCGTCTTGCCGGCCATCGCGGTCTGGACGTTGGCGACGGCGAGTGCGGCCGTCCTGGCGACCTCTTCGGGCGCGTCGCGCGGGATGTCGATCGTGCCGCGCAGCTTGCCGTTGACCTGCACGGCAAGCGTCACGGTTCCGTCGACCAGCAGGGCGGGATCCGCCTTGGGCCAGCCTTCGTCGCACAGCATCGTCGCGTGGCCGAGCTCGGCCCACATCGCCTCGGCGACATGCGGGACCATGGGCCCGACGAGCCGGACCAGCGTTTCGTAGGCCTCGCGCCGGACCCAGCCCGCCCCGTCTGCCTTCGGATCGAGCTCGCCCAGCGTGTTGGCAAGCGTGCGGATCTGCGCCACTGCCACGTTGAAGCGGAAGCCTTCGAGATTCTCGGTGACCGACGCGATCGTCTTGTGGACGGCGCGCAGCGCCGCTTCGGCCGCGGGTGCGAGCGCGTTGGGCCGTGCGGCCCCCTTCGCGGCGAACGGGATCTCGGGCTCGGTCACGTCGCGCCACAGGCGCTGGATGAAACGGAAGGCGCCGTCCACGCCCGCCTCGCTCCACTCCAGGTCGCGCTCGGGCGGGCTGTCGGACAGCATGAACAGGCGCGCGGTGTCGGCCCCGTATTCGTCGATGATGCGCGCAGGTGCGACGACGTTCTTCTTCGATTTCGACATGACCTCGCGCCGGCCGACCGTGACGGGCTGGCCCGTCGCGGTCTCGACGACGCTGCCGTCGGCCGTGCGCTCGATCTCTTCGGGATAGAGCCACTTGCCGGCCTGCGACTTGTAGCTCTCGTGGCAGACCATGCCTTGCGTGAACAGGCCGGCGAACGGCTCGTCGAGATTCGCATGCCCGGTCTTGCGCATGGCGCGCGTGAAGAAGCGCGAATAGAGCAGGTGCAGGATCGCGTGTTCCACGCCGCCGACATACTGGTCGACCGGCAGCCAGTAGTCGCCCGCTTCGCGCGCCACCGGCTCGGCGGCGCGGGGGGAACAGAAGCGCGCGAAGTACCACGAGGAATCGACGAACGTGTCGCAGGTGTCGGTCTCGCGCCGGGCAGGCTTGCCGCATTTGGGGCAGCCGACATGCTTCCAGGTCGGATGATGGTCGAGCGGATTGCCCGGCCTGTCGAAGCTGACATCGTCGGGGAGCTTCACGGGCAGGTCGGCGGCCTTGACGGGCACCGTGCCGCACGAATCGCAATGCACGATCGGGATCGGGCAGCCCCAGTAGCGCTGCCGGCTGATCAGCCAGTCGCGCAGGCGCCAGATCGTCGTGGATTCGCCGTTGCCGTCGGCTTTCAGCCGCGCGCCGACCTTCTTTTTGGCCTCTTCGACCTCAAGCCCGTCGAGGAAGCCCGAATTGACGATCCGGCCGGGGCCGACATAGGGCTCGGCGCCCACCTTGAACGACGCGTCGCCGTCCGGCGCCACGACCGTGCGGATCGGCAGTGCATATTTCGTGGCGAAATCGAAGTCGCGCTGGTCGTGCGCCGGGCAGCCGAAGATCGCGCCGGTGCCGTAGTCCATCAGGATGAAGTTGGCGACGTAGACCGGCAGCTTCCAGCTGGCATCGAACGGATGGATGGCGCGGATGCCGGTGTCGAAGCCGAGTTTCTCGGCGGTGTCGATCTCGGCCTGCGCGGTGCCCATCTTCTTGCACTCGGCGATGAAGGCCGCGAGCTTCGGATTCTTCGCTGCGGCCGCCGTCGCCAAAGGATGGTCGGGCGACAGCGCCATGAACTTGGCGCCGAACAAAGTGTCCGGCCGCGTGGTGAAGATCTCCAGCTCGCTCTCGTTATTCGGCGCGGTCGCGGTGTCGAGCATGAAGCGCACCAGCAGGCCTTCCGAACGGCCGATCCAGTTCTTCTGCATCAGCCGGACTTTTTCCGGCCAGCGCTCGAGCGTTTCGAGCGCTTTCAGCAAATCTTCCGAGTAGTCGCTGATCTTGAAGAACCACTGCGTCAGATCGCGCTGCTCGACCTCGGCGCCGCTTCGCCAGCCACGGCCGTCGATCACCTGCTCGTTGGCCAGCACGGTGTGGTCGACCGGGTCCCAGTTCACCTTCGATTGCTTGCGCTCGACCAGCCCCGCCTTGAGGAAGTCGAGAAACATCTTCTGCTGGTGCTTGTAGTAGGAGGGATCGCAGGTCGCGACCTCGCGCGCCCAGTCGAGCGACAGGCCCATCGACTGGAGCTGTTTCTTCATCGCCGCGATGTTGTCGTAGGTCCAGGCCTTCGGGTGCACCTTGCGGTCGATGGCCGCATTCTCCGCCGGCATGCCGAAGGCGTCCCAGCCCATCGGGTGCAGCACGTTCATGCCCATGGCGCGTTTGAAGCGCGCCACCACGTCGCCCATGGTGTAGTTGCGCACGTGGCCCATATGAATGCGCCCCGATGGGTAGGGGAACATCTCCAGCACGTAATATTTCGGGCGGGGATCGTCGTTTTTAGTCGCGAAAATACCGCGCTCATCCCACGTCTGCTGCCAGCGGGCTTCCGCGGCGCGGGCGTTATAGCGCTCGTTTTTGCTCGAATCGGGGGGCATTTCCGGCTCGTTTTAGGGTGCGCGGAACAGACACGAAAGGGGCTTTGCGGTCAACCGCTTGGAACAAATTCGCCTGCAAAATCAAAGGAACCGGCGGCAGTCTGCGGGGGTTAGCGCAAGGTCAAAAGGAGGCTCAACATGGCCAAAGCGCAAGACATCAAGGAACACATGGAAGTATTGGGTTCCGACGGTAAGCACGTCGGCACTGTCGACTGCGTGAAGGGCGAGGACAAGATCGTTCTCACCAAAGGCGATCCGCAATCGGGCGGCCAGCATCACGTCATTCCGCTGCAACTCGTGCAAAGCATCGACGATAAGGTCCACCTCGCCAAGCCGGCGCGGCAAGTCATGCTGGAGTGGCAGACGGCGGCGTGAACGGCTGAGCCAGTTGCCGCGATCAGCTTACCTGGGACAGCATGATGGGCGCGGCTCTAGCCACGCGATTACGGCCGTTCCGCTTGGCAGCGTAGAGCGCGGCGTCCGCGGATTCAGTGAGATCCTGCGGGCTGTCCTGTTCCGACGGCAACACAAATGCCGCGCCGATGCTGATCGATACAAACCCCCAGGGGGCGCCGGCGTGCGCCATCAACAAATTCTCGACCCCGCGCCGCAGCCGTTCGGCGACTAGGATCGCGCCATCAAGGTCGGCTCCTGGCAGGAGGACGGCGAACTCTTCGCCGCCGTAACGCGCGGCGAAATCCGGCCTGCGGGCGCGGCCGGAAACTCGCTGGAACGAGGGCGGCAATTCCGCCTCATGCGTGGGCACCGAAGATTCCTCTCGTGCCCGGGTTCCCTCCATGAGAATGTCGCTCACCTTGCGCAAGCAAGCATCGCCCTGAACGTGACCGTAGAGATCGTTGAACTTCTTGAAAAAATCGACGTCGATCATCAGGACCGCAATAGGCTGCCGCAGCTTGCACGCGAGCTTCCATTCGTCCGCGAGCCGCTCATTGAAAGTGCGGCGGTTGGCAAGTCCCGTGAGCGCGTCGACTTGCGCAAGTTCGCGTAGTTGATTGTTACTGTCGCGCAGTTCCTGTTCGCGCTCGTTCAATTTTGTCGCCATGTCATCGAGGGCAACGGCAAGCGGTATGAACTCGGCGGCCCAGGGCAACTCTGCCGCGTGAATCTTGACGTCGCCACGGCCGATACGGCTCGCGGCGCTGGCAAGCGCTCGGATCGGCCGCATCAACATTCGCTCGCCGCCGAACCAAATGCCCAGCAGCACGAGGGCTGCGACAGCCCCGAGTTCGCCGAGGGCGGCCCACATCGCGCGACTGGCGCGCGCCAGAACTTCCTTCTCGTCGAGCCCGACCGCGATGCGCGTCTGCGTGCCGGGTAACTGCAGATAACCGAAAATGCGGCGAACCCCGTCAAGGCCGATACCAGTGACGAAGCCTTCTGGGCGCGACAGCATGTCTCGAACTAATGGGTGGTCCTTGAAGTTCTGACCGATGTGATCTTGGTTGGCCGGATATCTCGCCAGCACCGTGCCCTTGCCGTCGATCATCAGCATGGAGCCCTTCGGCGGTACGAAATCCTTGGCGACATGCTCGAACCAGTTCAGGTCGAGCAAGCCGAGTACGACGGCGGAAGCGCCGCCGTTTATACCGCGCTGGGCGAGGGCGAGCGTAATCAGAGGCGTCTTCATGCGGGTGCCCATGAAGTAGTCGCTCAGCACGAAATCACCACTGTCGACCGCCATGTAGAAGTGTGGCCGATCAGAAATATCCAGACCAATGGCATCCGGAAAACTTGAGCAAATGATACGCCCCTGAACGTTGGCGACCGAAAGGGTTTTGATCCATGGTGCCGGTTTGACAATTGTTTCCAGGAATCGATTGCAATCGTTGTTGGATGGATTGAACGTCGTGCGCGCGTTGGCGACGACCTGTAGCAAAGCGCGCGCCGATTCAATGACTTCGTTCTGCTTAGCCGCGCCCTGGCGTGCCAGATCGCGTGCCTGCTTGTAGGCGGCTTCGATACGCTCGTTGCGGTCGAATTCTTCGTTGTGAATACGCTCCAGCAGCAACGGCACAATGGCGATGACGGCCAAAATCATCAACCGGACGCGGACACTGAGCGAGCGGCGAGGCTGGGCAATTCCTGACTTTGATCGCTGGTGATAAGCGTCCGGCATGTTAATTTCGGTCCCCGCAAGTTAGTACAGGTTGCCGGTTTAAGAGGCGTTGCGGAGCATCGTTAAACTTTTCAGAATGGTCGAGCAGGACTGTATTAACCATCATGACGACGACGGATTCGCCAAAAACGACGGTTCCCGGCCTCGCCGCCGTCCGTGCCGAGATCGCGCGCGCCTGCCGCGATGCCGGCCGCGAGCTGGCCTCGGTAACGCTGGTGGCGGTGTCGAAGACGTTCCCGCCCGAGGCGATCGAGCCGGTCATCGCCGCCGGTCAGCACGTGTTCGGCGAAAACCGCGTGCAGGAGGCCAAGGCCAAATGGCCGCCGCTGATCGCGAAGTACCCCGCCATCGCGCTGCATCTGATCGGCCCGCTGCAATCCAACAAGGCCAAGGAGGCGGTGGCGCTGTTTACCGCCATTCATTCGGTGGATCGGGCGAGCCTGTGCGAAGCGCTGGCGAAAGAGATCGTCAAGCAGAACCGGCGGCCGACGTTGTTCGTCGAGATCAACACCGGCGCCGAGCCGCAGAAGGCCGGCGTGCTGCCGCAAGACGCCGACGCGTTCCTCGCTACCGCCCGCGACAAATACGGTCTGACGATTTCCGGCCTGATGTGCATCCCGCCGCTGGAGGAAGCGCCGGGGCCGCATTTCGCGCTCACCGCTAAGATCGCCAAGCGCAACGGCCTCACGCTGCTGTCGATGGGCATGAGCGCGGATTTCGCAACCGCGATCCAGTTGGGCGCCACCCATGTCCGCATCGGCAGTGCGATTTTCGGCGGAAGGCATTAGGTCATTCGCGTCGGCATTAATGACGGCGCTAATCGATCTCACCGACCAAATATAAACGTACTCTTTGCTTGCGGACGCGCGCCGACCCTTCTAAGCGTTGGCCGTATCTCAAAAGCTCAATCAGCCGGCTGGCCGAGCCATGCGCGGAACCATTCCGATCTCCGTCGAGCAGGCCGCGCGCGGCGTCACGCGCTGGGACGCGCTCGCCGTCCTGCTGACGCTGGGCCTGCTGGTGTTCTTCGCCGAAGCGAGCCGCCATCTGTGGCAGCCGCTGGCGGAATTGCAGCAGGCGCCGCTGTCGCTTTCGCCGGAGCATCTGCCGGAATACGCCGCGCGCACCACGCTGCGTATGTTCCTGGCCCTGATCCTGTCGCTGGTTTTCACCTTCACTTACGCCACGCTCGCGGCCAAAAGCCGGCGCGCCGAGGTGCTGCTGGTGCCGCTGCTCGACATCCTGCAGTCGGTGCCGATCCTCGGCTTCATCTCGGTGACGGTGGTGTTCTTCATGTCGTTGGCGCCCGGCCGCGTGCTGGGTGCGGAATTCGCCGCCATCTTCGCCATCTTCACCAGCCAGGCCTGGAACATGGCGTTCTGCTTCTATCAGTCGCTGCGCACGGTGCCGACCGAGCTCACGGAAGCCTCGCGCACTTTCCAACTCACGCGCTGGATGCATTTCTGGCGGGTGGAAGCGCCCTTCGCCATGCCGCAGCTGATCTGGAACATGATGATGTCCATGTCAGGAAGCTGGTTCTTCGTGGTGGCGTCGGAAGCAATAAGTGTCGGCAATACCACGGTGACGCTGCCCGGCGTCGGCTCCTACATTGCCCTGGCCATCGAGCAGAAGAATTTATGGGCGGTGAGCTGGGCGATCCTCACCATGCTGGTGGTGATTCTGCTCTACGATCAGCTGCTGTTCCGGCCGCTGGTGGCCTGGGCAGATCGTTTCCGTTTCGAGCAGCAGGCCGGCGCGGTGCCGCCGCGCTCGTTCGTGCTCGATGTGCTGCGCCGCTCAAAGCTGGTAGCGGCGCTCAATGCGCCGCTGTCGCGGCTGTGGCGGCGCTCGTTGCATTTGCGTTTCTTCGCCGCGCCGCGGCGCGCACCGGCGGCGATCGACGATAACCGCCGCCATTGGGGCGACTGGCTGTGGCTGGCCATTGTCACCACGCTGGCGGCGCTGGCGCTGTGGCGGGTCGAGCGCTTCATCTTCACCGGCGTGTCGCTGCCGGAAGTCGGCCGCGCGCTGCTGTTCGGCCTGGCCACGCTCGCGCGCGTGCTGGTTCTGATCGCGATCGCCAGCGCCATCTGGGTGCCGGTGGGAATATACGTCGGCATGCGGCCGCGCGTGGCGCAGACGATCCAGCCGGTGGCGCAGTTCCTGGCGGCGTTTCCCGCCAATGTGCTGTTTCCGCTGGCGGTGTCGGGCATCGTCGTGTTCAGGCTCGATCCCGACATCTGGCTCAGCCCGCTGATGATCCTGGGGACGCAGTGGTACATTTTGTTCAATGTGATCGCCGGCGCCTCGGCGATCCCGTCCGAGCTGCGCGACATCGGCGCCAATCTGCAATTGCGCGGCTGGCTGTGGTGGAAAAAGGTCGCGCTGCCGGCGGTGTTTCCCTATTACCTGACCGGCGCCATCACCGCCTCGGGCGGTTCGTGGAACGCCAGCATCGTCGCCGAGGTGGCGAGCTGGGGCGACACCAAATTGCAGGCGAGCGGGCTCGGCGCCTATATCGCGCAGGCGACCGAAGCGGGCGACCTGCCGCGCATCGTGCTCGGCATCGCGGTGATGAGCCTGTTCGTGGTGGTGATCAACCGGCTGTTCTGGCGGCCGCTCTATTGGTACGCCGAACGCAAGTTCAAGCTTGGGTAAAGTCATGAGCGACGCATTGCTCCAGATCCTGTCGGTGCGCCAGGCCTTCCCCAAGCCGGACGGCGAAGCTTTGCTGGTGCTCGACGACATCAATCTGACGCTGAAGGAAGGCGAGATCGTCGGCCTGCTCGGCCGCTCCGGCTCGGGCAAGTCGACGCTGCTGCGGCTGATCGCAGGATTAGCGCAGCCGACCGCCGGCAGCGTGATGTATCAGGGCCAGTCCGTGACAGGACCGGCGCCCGGCATCGCCATGGTGTTCCAGGGCTTCGCGCTGTTTCCCTGGCTCACCGTGCTGGAGAACGTGCAGCTCGGCCTGGAGGCGCTCGGCCTGCCGGAGGCGGACATCCGCCAGCGCGCGCTCGCCGGCATCGACCTGATCGGGCTCGACGGCTACGAGTCGGCCTATCCGCGCGAATTGTCAGGCGGCATGCGCCAGCGCGTCGGCTTCGCCCGCGCGCTGGTCGTGCATCCCAATATCCTGCTGATGGACGAGCCATTCTCCGCGCTCGACGTGTTGACCGCCGAAACGCTGCGCACCGACTTCCTCGATCTGTGGAGCGAGGGCAAGCTGCCGATCAAGGGCGTCATCCTGGTGACGCAC
>JACQDO010000317.1 GCA_016201085.1 Hyphomicrobiales bacterium
CCCTCGTTATAGAGCCGGTCGGCGGGTTCGTCAGGCGGCGTGTCTTCCTTGCCGAACAGGCTCGAGCAGGCCCCAAGGCTCGCCGCCAGCAGCACCATCGCCAGCGTGCGCGTGAGGCGCATGCGGCGCCCAACGGCGCGAGCCGGAATGGATGCATTCGAGTTCATGGACGCGTTCGATCCGTTCCCCGACGGGCCACATGGCCGATGGCCGCGCAGCGCTTGAACCCGCGCTGGTTTAGACGAAAAAGTGCGGTCCCGCCAAGCGATTAAGCGCCACATTCGGCCGGGATTAAGGCGGAGGGTTAACCCTAAATCCTGAAGCGATTCAGGACACTTCCGGCCCATAGGCGGGCAGCATCATGCCGGCGCCCATATCCGCGTAGCCGCGCATGCGGCGGGCCGGTTCTGCCGCCTCGACCAGGCGCCAGGCACTCGGGTCGGCCATCAGCGCCGACAGCACCGCGTGGTTGAGCTTGTGGCCGCCGCGCACGGTGCGGTAGGCCGCCAGCAACGGCTGACCAGCCAGCGCCAGATCGCCGACGGCGTCGAGCACCTTATGGCGCACGAACTCATCGGCAAAACGCAGGCCTTCCGGATTGAGCACGCGGTCCTCGCTGATCACCAGCGTGTTCTCGAACGAGGCGCCGAGCGCATAACCGGCGCTCCACAATTTGGCGACGTCGCGCATGAAGCCGAAGGTGCGCGCGCGATATAGCGGCGCGGCAGAGCGCGCGCGGTCAGGCCGGCCTGATCGATCGCATCGACGAAGGCGGCGGCGCTGCCGTCCATGATCGGCACTTCCGGACCGTCGATCTCGATAATCGCATTGTCGACGTGCAGACCGCGCAAAGCGGCCAGCAGATGCTCGGCGGTCGAGCACAGCGGTCCGCTGGCGTCGCCCAGCACGGTGGCGAATTCGGTGGCGGTGACGGCACGCACGTCGGCGCGGATTTCGCGCTCAAGCGAGCCGTCGGGAGCGATACGCTGGAAAACGATGCCGGCGTCGTCGTCGGCCGGATGCATGGTCAGGGTGACGGGTGCGCCGGAATGGACGCCCACGCCCGAGAGGGCAACCTGGTCGCGTAACGTGGTCTGCTTGGCGCCCTTCATCTACCTCGTTGCCGCTGGCTCAGGAAGCGAGCCGCGCGGTCCCCCATTCCAAGCTCCGCTGGAGCCACATTTTCGCCGTCAAGTCGGAAGGTCCGAAGCTATGAGCGGCAATCCCCCAGGGACCGAAAAGTCCCTTTCACGGCTGAAACTTAGGCCATATGGGGGGCCCTCTCCAACTCACGCTTTCTTACCGACTGTTACTCTTTTTTGCCGCAATTGCCGTTCGGCCAGCCGCTGTGGACCGGGATTTAGCATACCGGCGTAACCTTGCGCGCTTGCCAATGTCGGCCGCCCGGCCCCGGAAATTTGCGGCACTTGAAAAAATAACGTTTATATTCAATGTGTTAGTCGAAGGAACCCACGCCCCTAAACAGCGACGGCCCCGCTCCAGAGCGCTGAAGCGGGGCCGTCTTGGCGATTTTAGGACCGGTCAGTTCGACTGGCGACGCAGGAAGGCCGGGATATCGAGTTGGTCCTCCTCCGGAGAATTATGCACAGGAGTCGGCCGGCCATGCGGGTCGAGGCCCTGCGGAGCCGGGCGCCGGGCATATTCCGACACCGGTTCCCCAGGTCTTCCTTCGGCATGTCTGCCTTCCGGCTGGCGGGCGGTCGGCCGCTGCGGCGGACGCTCGAATTGCGGCATCTGCCGCGACGGCATCGGTGGCAGCGGTGCCGCCTCCTCCGTGCGCCTACCAAGGCCAACGGACGCCAGCCGCTGCATCAGGGACATTCGGCGCTGCTCGGGATGCTCGTCGGTATGCTCGCCGCGCTGTGCCCGGATTTCGTTCTGGGCCGGCAACGGCAGTTCGTCTATTCGCGGCATACGCGGCGGACGCGCCATGCGTTCGGGCGCCGGCGGAATGAAGGCGGCCGGCATGGACGGCTCGGCCTGCGGCGATTCGCCGGCCGATTCGAATAGCGACGGCTTCAGCGGCATTGGCCGGATGGAGACGTCCTCGATGGCGGTCGGCGGCAGGATGGCGGCGGCGACCGCGGCCTGGGCGGCCGATTCGACCGCCGCGGCACTGGCGCTGACCGGGGTCGGAGCCGCCGTGGCCGCCGGGACGGCGCGCTCGATCCGTTCGGCGATGCGCTTGCTGTCATTGCGCAACTTGCCGGCGAGTTCCTTGAGCGCGTTCTCAGTCGCCGGCTGCTGCTGGCGCGGGGCACCGGCATGGTCGATGCCGGTCGCCACCACCGAGACGCGGATGATGCCTTCCAGCGTCTCGTCGAACGTGGCGCCGACAATGATGTTGGCGTCGGGGTCGACCTCGCCACGGATGCGGGTGGCGGCTTCGTCGACCTCGTACAACGTCAGGTCCTTGCCGCCGGTGATCGAAATCAGCAGACCGCGGGCGCCCTTCATGGAGGCGTCGTCGATCAGCGGATTGTTGATAGCGCCTTCCGCGGCGGTGAGCGCTCGCTTCTCGCCGGAGGCTTCGCCGGTGCCCATCATCGCCTTGCCCATCTCGCGCATGACGGCGCGCACATCGGCGAAGTCGAGATTGATCAGGCCTTCTTTGACCATCAGGTCGGTGATGCAGGCGACGCCCGAATAGAGCACCTGGTCGGCCATGGCGAAGGCGTCGGCGAAGGTGGTCTTCTCGTTGGCGACGCGGAACAGGTTCTGGTTCGGGATGATCAGCAGCGTGTCGACCACCTTTTGCAGTTCCACGATGCCGGCCTCGGCAAAGCGCATGCGGCGGGCGCCCTCGAACTGGAACGGCTTGGTGACGACGCCGACGGTGAGTATGCCGAGTTCGCGCGCGGTTTTGGCGATGACGGGCGCGGCACCCGTGCCAGTGCCGCCACCCATGCCGGCGGTGACGAACACCATGTGCGCGCCGGTGAGATGATCGCGGATCTCGTCGAGCACCTCTTCCGCCGCGGCGCGGCCGACCTCGGGCTGCGAGCCAGCGCCGAGACCTTCGGTCACCTGCGTGCCCATCTGGACGATGCGCTCGGCCTTGGACATGGTGAGCGCCTGCGCGTCGGTATTGGCGACGACGAAATCGACGCCCTGTAAACCCGCAGTGATCATGTTGTTGACGGCGTTGCCGCCGGCGCCGCCGACGCCGAATACGGTGATTCGCGGTTTCATCTCGCGAATGTCGGGAATCTTCAGATTGATGGTCATGTTTGCCTCATAATTGCACGGGCAGCAGGCTGAGCATTCGCGCAACCAGCGCCAACGCATTGCACGCCGCCGAACAGGCCGGTCCGCCGCCGGCCCCTTCGTGGGTTGAAGTATTGTGGGTCAGAAGCTTTCGCGCAGCCATCGTCCGACCCGTGCCATGTATCCGCCCGTTCCTGTCATCAATTGCCGCGTTCGCCGCGGTTCGAAGTGTTCAAGATGCGCCGCTTGCGGGTAGACCAGCAGGCCTGCCGCGACGGCGAATGCCGGCCCCTTGGCCGCCTCCGGCAAGCCGGAAAGGCCAAGCGGACGTCCGATACGCACGGGACGCTTCAAGATACGCGCCGCCAGATCGGCGATGCCTGCCAGTTGGCTGGCGCCGCCGGTCAATACCACGCGCGCTCGCGGCTCCGCCGCGAACGGCGAGTTGGCCAGACGATCGCGCACCATCTCCAGAATTTCCTCGACGCGCGGCTTGATGATACGCACCACGGCCGCGCGCGGGACGAATTGCGGTGGCTCGCGCTCGTCGTCTCCGACCGGAGGAACCGTGATCATGTCGCGTTCATCCGATCCGCCGGTCAGGACACTGCCATAAATCGCTTTGATTCGCTCAGCATCTGCGATGCGGGTATTCAGCCCGCGGGCGAGATCCATGGTGATGTGCGCCCCGCCGAGGGCAAAACCGTCGGTGTGAACGAACCGGCCGGCGGAAAACACCGCCAATGTGGTGGTCCCGGCGCCCAGATCGATGGTCGCCGCCCCCAGATCCGATTCGTCGTCGGCCAGCACCGCGAGGCCGGCCACATAGGGCGAGGCGACCATGGCTTCGACCGAAAGATGGCTGCGCTCGATGGTAAGCATCAAATTGCGCACGGTGGCCACGTCGGCGGCGACCATGTGCATGTCGACGCCGAAGGTGTGGCCGAGCATGCCGCGCGGCTCGCGAATGCCGGTGGCGGCGTCGAGCGCATAGCCGATGGGGATGGAATGCAGCACGGCGCGCCCGTCGCGCACCGAATGACGGCTGGCGGCCGCCAGCACGCGGCCGATATCGGCCTCGCCGACCGCGCCGTTGCCGAGTTCGATTGTGGCGACGAAACGCTCGCTGCCGAGACGGCCGCCGGACAGCGCCACCACCACCGATTCGAGCTGCACGCCGGCCATGCTTTCGGCGATGTCGATGGCCTGGCGCACCGCCTCTTCCGCCTCGACCAGATCGATCACGCTGCCGGCCTTCATGCCGCTCGCCGCGGTGTGCGCGAAACCGAGCACGCGCACGCCGTGCGAGCGCCTTCGCAGCACGTCCTGCGGCGCCTGCGGCTCCAGCCGCGCGATCATGCAGACATTCTTGCTGGTGCCGATATCGAGACCGGCCACCACCGCCGCCCGCTTGGGCGACACCGGCTTCATCTTGGGGGTGAGGCCGAAGCGCAGCACGCTCATGCGTCGCTCCTTCCCATCATTCCGGGGCGCGAGCAAAGCGAGCGAGCCCGGAATCCATAACCCCAGCGCTGCGGAGTATGGATTCCGGGTCCGCCGCGATGCGGCGTCCCGGAATGACGGAAAGAATATCGAGCGCAGGCGCTCATGCCTCGCTCCCCTTTTTCTTCTTCTTGTCCTTATCGAGCGCCTTGAGCGCTTCCGCGCGCGCCGCGGACGCCGCGTCCCCCAGCCGCACGGTGACGCGATCGGCCTGCCGCAGATCGACCGCGACGATATCGCGCGTGAGCAATTGCCGCTCGCGGGCGAGATCGCCGAGCGTGGTGAGCGCGCGCGCCGGCTCGCTTTCCGGCAGCAACACCTCGAGACCGCCTTTCAGATGCAAATTCCAGCGCCGCTCGGCGACCAGCACCGAGGCCTCGACCAGGCGCGCGATGTCCGGATGGCGCGCCAGCAGTTCGAGGAAATCCGCCGCCGCTTTTTCAGCGCCCTTGCCCACCACCTGCGGCAGCGCGGCGAAGCGTTGCGGCACGAAGGATTCGAGCACCACGCCGTCGCCGGCGATGAGCGCGACGCGGCCGTCCTTCTGCCAGAGCGCGAAGGGCGCGCGCTCCTTGATCTCGATGCGCAACTGGCTGGGATAGAGCTTGAGCACCGTGGCTTCGGCGATCCACGGATTGGCGAGGAGGCGCGCGCGAATATGCGCGGCGTCGAGAAACAGCAGCGAGGAACGGTCGGTGATGCCGGCGAGCGCGAGCATATCCGCGCGACGGACCTCATGCGCGCCGGCGAGCGCGATTTCGGTAATGCCGAAACCGGCTCTGTTGGCCGTCGCGTCGCAGATATCCTGCACTTGCGCCACGATGTTCGGCACATGATCGCCCTTGACCGCGCCGTAGGAGGCGCTGGCGAGCAGCAGCAGCGCGGCGGCGGAAGCGCCGGCGCCGCGCGGCGCCTGGAATGAGATCAGCGCATGCCACCAGCGCCAGGCGAGGCGCCGCCAGCCGGAGCTCGACACCGGCCAAGCATGCGACTGCGGCAGCCGCGACGCGGCGTTGCGTTGCTTGATCTTTGGCTTCAGCGGCTGAGCGAGGCGCCCTCGATCATCCATCGCGACCGGCTCTTCTCACGTTTAGCCCGGAACGGGCAGCAAGCTGCGGCATGAGCGAAGGGTCGCCCATGCCCGAAGCGGCGCATTTGCACGCGCTGACGCGCAGCCAAGCGCGCGAAACGCCGCCAAGACCTAGTCTTGCGGCGCTTTGGTAAATGAATAGTAAAGTTTGAGGGATTTCGGTGGGAGTTCGGTAACTTAGGGCGGGGTGTAGCGACTTTACCCTCCCCCCGCGCAGCGGCGGGGAGGGTGGGTTTGCATCGCGTTAGCGATGCGAACCGAGGCGGGGGCATTGCGAGAACGCAAAGCGCCCCCCACCCCCGACCCCTCCCCACCACTCGCGGAGCCTGTCATCGGGCCGGCCCGAGAGGGCCGGACCCGTTGGCTCGTGGAGGGAGGGGGGCAGAAAGTCACTCTTCGGTCGCGCCATCCGACGCGCTATGCTTGCTGCCATGACCGCCTTGCCGAAAGCGCGCATGAATGTGGACGAGTACCTGGCTTGGGCCGAAGGCCAGCCGGGGCGCTATGAACTGTACGACGGCGTCGTATACGCCATGTCGCCGGAAGGCGCCGGGCACGCGGAGGTAAAGTTCGCCGTGCAGACCGCTTTGGCGGCGGGAATTCGCGCGCGTGGCCTGCCCTGTCACATGTTGCCCGACGGCATGACCGTGCGGGTCGAGGCCAACACCGCCTTCGAGCCGGATGCGCTGGTTTATTGCGGCCCGAAAGTCGCACCGGCCGTGCCCGAGATTCGCAATCCGGTCATCGTGGTCGAAGTGCTGTCGCCGTCCACGCGGCACATCGATGCGTCGAAAAAACTCGCCGGCTATTTCCGCCTGCCAAGCGTTGTGCATTATCTGATCGTCGATCCGACCGAGCCGCTCATTCTGCACCACACGCGCGGGGCCAATGACACCATCCTCACGCACATCGTGCGCGAGGGAACGATCAAGCTTGAGCCGCCGGGGTTGGAATTGAAGTTGGCGGATGTTTACGGCGGGGTGTGAGGCGCGCGCGATTGGCTTCAAAATAGTCATCCGCGAGCACGCCGACGGCAGGCCGTAGCCCGGATGAGCGAAGCGAAATCCGGGGCGGCCTCACTACATCGAATCCCGCATTGCGCTTCGCTCCATGCGGGCTACGCTTGCTCCCACCACCATGGACGTGCTCATTTCGACAATCCAAATGCACCGACGGTGCACTGGCATCACGTCAGCTATTCTCCTGCGGATGAAGGCAAGAAGGTTATTGGGGCCGACCTTGAACTCGGAGATATGATTGTCTTAATGGTCGAATTCTCCCAAAATTTAGACCTGCTTGGGTGCCCTATCGATTCGTAACCTCGCCATCATAATTCCGCGCATCATCTCTCATTAGCCACGCGCAAAACTTCCCCGGATTTCGCTAACGCTCCATCCAGGCTACGTATACTTCTTCACACCAACTGCATCCTCAACTCTCGACCAACGATACGGGCAGCGCGCTGAAGCGTCTCGATGGTGGCGCTGCCGTTGTCGGGATCGAGCAGGCGATCCACCTGCGCG
>JACQDO010000324.1 GCA_016201085.1 Hyphomicrobiales bacterium
AGGCGCGCGCGCCGTTCCAGCCGGCGCCGATCACCATGCCGACGGAAGCGAGCTCGTCCTCGGCCTGGATGATGGCGTATTTGGCCTGGCCGGTCTTGGCATCGACGCGCATCTTGGCGCAGTGACGGGTGAAGGCGTCGGCCACCGAGGACGACGGCGTGATCGGATACCAGGCGCAGACGGTGGCGCCGCCATAGACGGCGCCGAGGGCGGCGGCCGAATTGCCCTCGATGAAAATGCGGTCGCCGACCTTGTCGCTCTTCTTCAGGCGCAGGCCGATCGGGCTATCGAGGTTGAGCGTGGCGTAGTCGCGGCCGATATGCAGCGCCTTGATGTTGGGCGCGATCAGCTTGTCCTTGCCCTTGTACTGCTCGCCGATCAGCTGTTCGACCGCCTTGACGTCCATGTCGAGCAGCGCGGTGAGCACGCCGATATAGATGATGTTCTTGAACAGCTGGCGCTGGCGCGGATCGGAATATTCGCGATTGCAGATCGCGGTCAGCGGCACGCCGACGACGGTGATGTCCTGGCGGAACTTCGAGGCCGGCAGCGTCTTGGTGGAATCGTAGAACAGATAGCCGCCCGGCTCGATGGCGGCGATGTCGCGCTCGAAGGTCTGCGGATTCATCGCCACCATCAGGTCGGTGCCGCCGCGCGCGCCCATATGGCCGGCCTCCGACACGCGCACCTCGTACCAGGTCGGCAGGCCCTGGATGTTGGAGGGGAAGATGTTGCGCGGCGCCACCGGCACGCCCATGCGCATCGCCGCGCGCGCGAACAGTTCGTTGGCGCTGGCGGAGCCGGAGCCATTGACGTTGGCGAAGCGGACGACGAAGTCGTTTACGCGGCTGAGCGGCGTGGCGGTCGGCATGAATTCCCTGCGTAGGTCATATCGAGCAAGAATTTCTGCATGTCCCAGGCGCCGGTCGGACAGCGTTCGGCGCAGAGACCGCAGTGGAGGCAGACATCCTCATCCTTGGCCATGATGCGGCCGGTCTTGAGGCCGTCCTGGACATAGAGAGCTTGGCTGAGGTTACGCGACGGCGCGTTGAGCTTCTTGCGAAGCTCGGCTTCCTCACTGTTGATCGTGAAGGTGATGCAGTCCATCGGGCAGATGTCGACGCAAGCGTCGCATTCGATGCAGAGCTGCGCGGTGAACACGGTCTGCACGTCGCAATTGAGACCGGCCGGCTTCGGCTAGCGCCAGTTTGGCGTCGAAACCCAGCTCGACCTCGGCCTTGATGTCTTTCAGCGCCACCACCTTGTCGCGCAGCGGCACCTTGTAGCGCTGGTCGAGTGCGATCTCGTTGTCGTAGGACCACTCGTGGATGCCCATTTTCTGGCTCATCAGTTCGACCGCCGGCAGCGGGCGGTCGGCGATGTCCTCGCCGTTGAGCAGCTTGTCGATGGAGACGGCGGCCTCGTGGCCATGCGCCACCGCCCAGATGATGTTCTTGGGGCCGAATGCGGCGTCGCCGCCGAAAAATACCTTGGCATTGGTCGAGGCCATGGTCTGCTTGTCGACCTTGGGCATGTTCCATTCGTTGAATTCGATGCCGCAATCGCGCTCGATCCACGGGAAGGCATTTTCCTGTCCGACCGCCACCAGCACGTCGTCGCAGAGGAAATGCTGTTCCGGCTCGCCGGCCGGCACCAGTTTGCGGCGACCCTTATCGTCATATTCGGCCTTCACCTTCTCGAAGGTGATGCCGGTGAGCTTGCCGTTCTCGTGGGTGAAATTCTTCGGCACGAGGTAATTGTGGATCGGGATGCCCTCGTGCTGGGCGTCTTCCTTTTCCCAAGGCGACGCCTTCATTTCCTCGAAGCCGGAGCGCACCACGACCTTGACGTCCTCGCCGCCGAGCCGGCGCGCCGAGCGGCAGCAATCCATGGCGGTGTTGCCGCCACCGAGCACGACCACGCGCTTGCCGATCTTGCCGATGTGGCCGAACGAGACCGAGGACAGCCAGTCGATACCGATATGGATGTTGGCGGCTGCTTCCTGGCGGCCGGGAATGTCGAGATCGCGGCCGCGCGGCGCGCCGGAGCCGACGAACACCGCGTCCCAGCCTTCGGCCAGCAGCGACTTCATGCTCTCGATACGCTTGCCGCCGCGGAACTCGACGCCGAGATTGAGGATGTAGCCGGTTTCCTCGTCGATGACGCTGTCGGGCAGGCGGAATTTTGGAATTTGCGTGCGGATCATGCCGCCGGCTTTTTTGTCGCCGTCGAACACCACGCAATGATAGCCGAGCGGGGCGAGATCGCGCGCCACGGTGAGCGAGGCCGGCCCGGCGCCGACCATCGCCACGCGCTTGCCGTTCTTGCGTTGGGCCGGTTTTGGCAGCCGCGCGGTGATGTCGTCCTTGTAGTCGGCGGCGACGCGCTTCAAACGGCAGATCGCCACCGGCTCGTTCTCGACGCGCACACGCCGGCAGGCCGGCTCGCATGGCCGGTCGCAGGTGCGCCCGAGGATTCCCGGAAACACATTCGATTTCCAATTGATCATGTAGGCGTCGGAATAGCGGCCCGCCGCGATCAACCGGATGTATTCTGGAACGGGGGTGTGAGCCGGACAGGCCCATTGGCAATCGACCACCTTGTGGAAATAGTCCGGAGCAGAAATGTCGGTATTCTTCATTGACTCCTCTACACGCGCCTCATAGCGCAGCACCAACAGCGAGGTCGCGTCACTTCCTTGCGCAGCCGGTTTTCCCTACGGATCGGCCCTGTTTTGTTATCCGGCCTGATTCCGGAGGCGGATAATATGGGGTAGAACCCCGCAAGGCTACCTATCCTTCCGTTATGCTTATGGCCTATCAACTCCCAGTGCGCGCTGGCCTTTTCGCTCTCTGAAAACGGCGACAGCATGGCACCGGCGCGCCAATATCGCCGCTGCGGATTAACAATTATGGGTATGGCGCGCGTATTTTCCCCTGCCTGTCGGGGCGAGACGGCAGGCCGCGGTTCCGCCTTGTTGCGGCGCACAATGACACGGACGTAATGCGCGACATTTTTACCGAGATTTTCGAAAATCAGCCGCTCGACCCGATGGAGTCGGCGCGCAAGGGCGGGCGGCCGTCGCTGCGCAAGCGCTTCTACAACCAGGCGCAGGTCGGCGAGGGCGGGCCCGATGGGTTCCCGGTGCTGCTCGACGGCAAGCAGGTCTACACGCCGTTACGCCGCCCGCTTGCCGCGCCGACGCGGGCGCTGGCCGAGGCGATCGCGCGGGAATGGCAGGCGCAGGCCGCGCTGATCGACCCCGGCCGCATGCCGCTGACGCGGCTGGCCAATGCGGTGATCGACGCGGTGGCCGAGCAGGCGAAGGCGGTGGCCGAGGAGATCGCGCAGTATCTCGGCTCCGATCTTATCTGTTATCGCGCCGATATGCCGGAAGGCCTGGTGGAGAAGCAGACTTTGGCTTGGGATCCGCTGCTGGCTTGGGCGCGCGACACGCTCGGCGCGTTCTTCGTGCTGGCGCAAGGCGTCGTGCATGTGGCGCAGCCGCGCCAGGCGATCGATGCGGCGCGCGCGGCGATCCCGACGGACATATGGCGGCTCGGCGCGCTGTCGGCGATCACCACGTTGACGGGCTCTGCGCTGCTGGCGCTGGCGCTCAACGCCGACGCGATCGATGCCGACGCCGCCTGGGCCGCCGCGCATGTCGACGAGGACTGGCAGATGTCGCAATGGGGCCGCGACGAGCAAGCGCTCGCCCGGCGCGATTATCGGCGCGCGGAATTCGACGCGGCGGCGGCGGTGTTGAAGCTTACTCCGTCATCCTGAGGTGCGAGCGCAATTGCGCGAGCCTCGAAGGATGACGGGCAATGAGTCTGCGGCCGTTGCCCTTCGAGGCGCGCCGCGCGCGCACCTCAGGGTGACGGATTTGCATTAGTGGTTGTATCGGCCGGCTTAGACGCTTCCAATTTCGCCGTCTTGGCGAGACACGCTTTTGCCTCGTCCTCGCGGCCCAGCGCCTCATCCAGGCGGGCGAGCCCCTTGAGCGCGAAGGCGCGGCCGATATGGGCATCGGGGAATTTGGGCGCCAGCGCGATGGCGCGGTCGAAATCGGCAACGGCGTCCGCCCAACGGCCGAGCTGGCTCAGCACGCGGGTCGTTGCGCAGCACCTGCGTATAACGGTCCATGGCCAGCGACAACTGGTCCGCCCGGTGGTGGAGAAGGCCCTGTTCGATCAGCTCGGCTGAGGTCGGGGGTGCGGTCATGGGGGCTTGTAAGCAGGGTTTGACGGTAATGCCAAGCCTGACCGTGCGGTATGGTAAGGCCGTGCGGCACGCATTCTTCCCCTCTCCCCTTGTGGGAGAGGGTGCCCGAGCGAAGCGAGGGCGGGAGAGGGGTCCTTGCCTCGTTAAAATCACCGACCCCTCACCCGGCTCGTGCTCGCTATCGCTCCGCACTCGCCACCCTCTCCCACAAGGGGAGAGGGGGAAGTGAGATCGCCGCGCCGCCGTGGTATGTCATCTGCCACAGGAATAAGGATCGACGGGCAGGGCCATGAAGGACATCCTCGACAAACTGGAACAGCGGCGGGAAGAGGCCCGCCTGGGCGGCGGCAAGGCGCGCATCGAGGCCCAGCACAAGCGCGGCAAACTGACCGCGCGCGAGCGCATCGAACTGCTGCTCGACAAGGGCTCGTTCGAGGAGTTCGACATGTTCGTCGAGCACCGCTCGATCGACTTCGGCATGGAAAAGACCAAGGTGCCGGGCGACGGCGTGGTCACCGGCTGGGGCACCGTGAACGGGCGCACCGTCTACCTGTTCTCCAAGGACTTCACCGTGTTCGGCGGCTCGCTCTCCGAGACGCATGCGCAGAAGATCATCAAGGTGCAGGACATGGCGATGCGCGCGCGCGCGCCCATCATCGGCCTGTTCGACGCCGGCGGCGCCCGCATCCAGGAAGGCGTGGCGGCGCTCGGCGGCTATGGCGAGGTGTTCAAGCGCAACGTCATCGCCTCCGGCGTCATCCCGCAGATCAGCGTCATCATGGGCCCCTGCGCCGGCGGCGACGTCTATTCGCCGGCCATGACCGATTTCATCTTCATGGTGCGCGACACCAGCTACATGTTCGTCACCGGACCCGACGTGGTGAAGACGGTGACCAACGAAGTGGTCACGGCCGAGGAACTGGGCGGCGCTTCCGTGCACACCACCAAGTCGGGCGTCGCCGACGGCGCCTTCGAGAACGACGTCGAGTGCCTGCTGCAAATGCGCCGGCTGATCGACTTCCTGCCCGAGAACAACGAGAGCGGCGTGCCGCAATGGCCGAGCGAGGACAAAGGCGACCGCGAGGACGCCTCGCTCGACACGCTGATCCCCGACAATCCCAACAAGCCCTACGACATCAAGGAGTTGATCCACAAGGTCGCCGACGAGGGCGACTTCTTCGAGATCGGCGCGGCGCACGCCAAGAACATCGTCACCGGCTTCGGCCGCATCAGCGGCCGCACCACTGGCTTTGTAGCCAACCAGCCGCTGGTGCTGGCCGGCGTGCTCGACAGCGCGGCCTCGCGCAAGGCGGCGCGCTTCGTGCGCTTCTGCGACGCCTTCAATATTCCGATCGTCACCTTCGTCGACGTGCCCGGCTTCCTGCCCGGCACCGACCAGGAATATGGCGGGCTAATCAAGCATGGCGCCAAGCTGCTGTTCGCCTACAGCCAATGCACGGTGCCGCTGGTGACCGTGATCACGCGCAAGGCCTTCGGCGGCGCCTATGACGTGATGGCGTCAAAGCACGTCGGCGGCGATTTGAACTATGCCTGGCCGACCGCGCAGATCGCGGTGATGGGCGCCAAGGGCGCGGTCGAGATCATCTTCCGCGGCGGCACGCCCGAGGAGATCGCCGCGCGCACCAAGGAATACGAGGATCGCTTCCTCTCGCCGTTCGTCGCCGCCGAGCGCGGCTACATCGACGACGTGATCATGCCGCACTCGACAAGGCGGCGCTTGGCGCGCGCGCTGGCGATGCTGCGGCATAAGCATGTGGAGATGCCAAGTAGGAAGCACGATAATTTGCCGGTGTAAGCCGCTGCGCGGCAAATTCGACCATTGAACTTCGACCGACCACCTGCAGCAGCCTCAACCGGCCTCATGGTGAGGAGCGCTCCGAAGAAGCGCGTCTCGAACCATGTGGCCGCCCCATCCTTCGAGACGGCGCTTCGCGCCTCCTCAGGATGAGGCGGACGGAAGCGGCGGGAAAGCCGCTTACGACTTCAAGCTCGCATAGACCACGCGCATCCAGTTCTTGCTCGCCGCCTCGGGCGCCTTGAATTTTTCGTCGAAGTCGGCGAACGGCTTGGCCGCCAGCACGTCGTCCAGGCTCTTGCCCTCGGCGATCAGCTTGGCCATGCGGTCGCGCGCGGCGACCAGCATGGCGCGGTACTCGGCGAGCTGCGCCTTGGTCGCCAGCGGTCCGTGCCCCGGCACGATCTTGGTCGCGTCGTTGGCGAGCGCCAGATAGGCGTCCGCCGCCGCGATCATGCCCTTGATGTTGCCGCCGTTGCCGAAGTCGATATTGGGATAGCGGCCCATGGCCACGGTGTCGCCGGTCGACAGCACGTTGGCGTCGGCGAAATACACGAAGGTGTCGCCGTCGGTGTGCGCGTTGAGAATGTGCTTGAGCTGCGCGGCGCGGCCCTTGACTTCGAGCTTGAGCGCGTCGGTGTAGGTCCTGGCCGGCAGCGCTTCCGGCGGCGCCGGGGCATATTTGACTTCCGGCACCAGCATCATGGTGCCGGCGGCGAGCTTCTTCTTCACGTTCTCATGCGCGACGACGGTGGCGCCGTCTTTGCCGAACGGCGCGTTACCGCCGACATGGTCGCGGTGATAATGCGTGTTGACGAGGAATTTGACCGGCTGCGGCGTCACTGCCGCGATCGCGGCCTTGAGCTTGTCGTGCAGCGGCGCGAACTGGCCGTCCACCATGATGACGCCGTCGTCGCCCACCGCGACGGTGGAATTGCCGCCGAGGCCTTCCAGCATGTAGGTGCGGTTGCCGAGATCGAAGGTCTTGATGGTGACCTTGGAGAAATCCGGGCCGACCGGCGGCGTGGCCGGCGTCTGCTGCGCCAAAGCCGGGACGGTCAGGCAGAGGGCGGCGGCCGCCAAGGCGGCGCGTGTGATTTTGTGCATTGCAAATTCTCCCTGGGGCGCTTGGTTGGCGCCGTTTCTGCCAGACTAACGGCCCGGCGCGGCGGATATTCCCGCTCTGATGCGTTTATTTATGGCAGAACGGCAAGGTCCTGACGCTATTTCATTGCCGGCGTGGCGTCGCTACACTTCGCCGTTACACAGGGAGAACGCCATGTTGAAAAAATCGCTCGTCGTCGCCACGCTCGCCGCGCTCGCACTCGGCGGTGTTGCGCTGGCGCAAAATGCGCCGGTGTCGCCGTCGCCGGTTAAGCGCACCATCGTCGGCAAGGTGGAGGTGCCCGGCTCTAAGTACGAGACGATCACCGCCATCGTCGAAATCGCGCCCGGCTTCAAGGCCGGCCGTCATTTCCACCCCGGCCTGGTGTTCGCGCAAGTGACGGAGGGCGAATTCTGGCTGGCTCCGGACGCACAGCCGGAAAAGGTCTATAAAAACGGCGAGACCCTCTCGTTGTCCGAAAAGCTCATCCACAACGAAGGCAATGCCTCCAGCGACAAATGGGTCAAGCTGGTGGCAACCTATGTGGTGGAGAAGGGCCAGCCGCTGGTGCAGCCGGTGAAGTAAGGCCTCCATCCTGATGGCGCTCGGCGAGTTGCTACTATGACCGGCGGGGGGCGAGGCCAATGACCGCACGCACGGCGGCTTTCATCGTCGGCGGACTGGATGCGCTGGGTTGGCTGCTGGTGTGCGTGGGCACCTTCTTCTCGCAGTCCGATCCGGCCACCAAGGGGCTCGATACTTTCGCCGGCCTTGCCGTCAGCATTGTGTTCCTGCTCACCGGCGTGCCGGCGCTGGTGCTGGCCTGGCGCAACCGCGCGCCGCGGCTGGCGCTGGTGTTGTCGCTTGGCTTCCCCACCGGCTTCGTGCTGCTGTTTGCCGTTGCGGTCGCCGTCTTCGCCTGATGCAATGCGCGCAGCGCTAGCGAAAAGTTGCAGGAGCTTGCCATGCCCACCCCACCGCCGATCGAATATGTCGACGCCTCGCCCGCCGTGCGCGCGGTCTATGACGACATCAAGAAGACGCGCAACGTGCCGGACGTGAACAATTTCTGGAAATATCTGGCGCGCGATCCGGCCACGCTCAAGCGCACCTGGGAGAGCATCAAGGATGTCATGGCGCCGGGCGCGCTCGATCCGCTCACCAAGGAGATGGTCTATCTGGCGGTGTCGGTCACCAATGGCTGCGCCTATTGCATCGCCAGCCACGCTGCTGCGGCGCGCAAGGCCGGCATGAGCGAGGCCATGTTCGGCGAGCTGATGGCGGTCACCGGCATGGCCAACGAAACCAACCGGCTGGCCAACGGCTACCGGGTTCCCATCGATCCGGCGTTCCAGACTTGATCGCGCAAACGCCGCCCGTTAGGGCAACATGACATAAAACAAAAGGGGAGGACGCCTATGATCGAGCGGGACGTGATCGTGAAAATTCTATGCGCGACATTGGTTGCCGCCGTCCTGATGCCGCTGGGCTACGCGCTGTTTCCCTATGTCAGCGGCGAACTGAGCGGCACGCAGTTCCACGCCATTGAAGCGGTGATCGGCGCCACCGCCGGATTCGGCATCTCCGCGATCTTCGGCTGATCCTGCGCCGCTCCCAATCCAATGGCATTCCCCGGCGCCGACTGGGGCGCCGAGGTCATCAATTCATCGACCGTATGACGCGGCTGTTACTGCGCGCCGGGTCTGGCCGGTGCCGGCGTAGCCGGTTGCGGCGAGGTCGCGCCGGAACCGGTGGTGCTCGGCGGCATCGCGCTGCGTGGCGGTGCGCTGCCGGTGCTTATCGGCGCCGACGGATTGTTGCTGGCGGTCTGGCGGTCGCTGTTCCAGCCTGCGATCACGACGAGCGCGATCAGGGCCAGTAAGGAGATGCCGGCGATCAAACCCCACGTGTTGCCGATATTTGCGTCATCACGCAACACGGGGTCGTTCAAGCGCGGATCGGTATTGCGCGGGTCGGTCATGACGATCCTCCTTGATTCGGGACGCTGTTAGTCGTCTCGAATGGAGGAAACCCGCGGAATAAGCCACGGTTCCGGAAACAACCCGAATATGCAGCGCAGTTATGTGGCTTCCGGTTTCGTCACCCGGACCGCCAAAACCCAGGCCAGCCAGAAAACAATGAAGAAACAGCTCAAGAATATGGTCAGGCTGATCGACTGCGACAGAAATTGTTCCATGGTGCGGCCGACCAGATAGGAGCCTGTGTCGCCAATCAGCACGAATACGATATAAACCGCGATCAATCTCATGACCGACGTTTCCCCGAATGTTGGTCCGGTCTGGACGCTCCCTTATCTCACGCCCCGGCCGGAGGGGGAAGCCATGGCCGGCCGGAAAATGCTATAGCCTGCCGACCCGCCTTGTTTATCCAGCCCCCGCAAGACACGACAGCAAACTTATGCCGAGACCATCATGAGCCGAATGGCGATTGCGGCCGCGCCGGCGCTGTTCGTGCTGCTGTGGAGCACCGGCTTCATCGGGGCGCGCTTCGGCTTGCCCTATATCGAGCCTTTGACCTTCCTGGCCGCGCGCATGGTGTTCGTGGTGGCCATTCTGGGCGCCATCGCGCTCATCTCGCGCACGCGCTGGCCGAGCCGGGCCGAGGTTGGGCACAGTTTGCTGGCGGGCGCCATGGTGCACGGGCTCTATCTCGGCGGCGTGTTCACGGCCATCAGCCAGGGCGTGCCGGCCGGCATCTCGGCGCTGATCCCGGGGCTGCAGCCGATCCTCACCTCCACCATCGCCAATCGCTATTTGGGCGAGCGGGTGACGCGCATGCAGTGGCTCGGGCTGGCGCTCGGCCTGATCGGCGTGCCGCTGGTGCTGCATAATCGCGAGATGGTGGCGGCCGGCTCGGCGATCGGTTGGATCGCGACGTTCGTCTCGCTGATCGGCATCACGCTCGGCACGCTCTACCAGAAACGCTATTGCGGACCCATCGACTGGCGCGCCGGCAATCTGGTGCAATATATCGGCGCCGGCACGCTGTTCTGGCTCGGCTCCTTCGGCTTCGAGACGCGCACGATCCACTGGACCGGCGAACTGGTGTTCGCCATGACCTGGCTGGTGATCGTGCTATCGATCGGCGCGGTCGGGCTGATGTACTGGCTGATCCGCCGCTCGGCGGCGACCGGCTTCGCCAGCCTGTTCTATCTGGTGCCGGCGGTGACGGCGCTGTTCGCCTATTTCCTGTTCGGCGAGAAACTCGACGCGCTGTCGGTCGCCGGCATGGTGGTGTGCGCGGTCGGCGTGTTCATGGTCAGCCGCGGCGCGGCCAAGCCGGCGGCGAGTTAGTCAGACACCGCCAAGCCGTTCTTCGTTCCAATCGAAATTATTCGTTACCGCCGGCCCGGCAACCTGAACCTGAATACCATGCCGACGATCACGCCGATCACCGTCATGAACGCTATCGCGCCCGGCTCGCGGCCGAAGATCAGCTTGAGCGTCGCCTCCAGCATCCCCAGCGCGCCGAAGAATAGACCGAACAGATAAAGATTGTCGACCGTCAGATAAGGAGACAACGCGGTGCCGCCCAGCAACGGCACGGCAATGGGGGCGATCAGCATCAGCAGCGTCGCAAACAGCAGGAGACGCGCGCCGACGGCGATCAGAAATGCGCCGAGCAAAAGCGCGACCAACGCCAGCACGCGCGGATTGGCCGACAGCGTCTCCCAATAGCCGAGCATGGGGGTGAGCACGTCGTAAATCGGCGTGATCAGGTAGTCCTTCAGGAATTGAATGACGGTGTCCATGACTGTCTGCCTCCCCAAGGCAACGTCCACCTTCGGTACTCTCGCCAGGCTTTCCCGGGCGACCTCCGAATTATGGTTAATTGTCGCGCTTTTTTGGGGTTGCCGCAAGACGGCTGCGGATCGGCGCGGCTAGCGTGTTATAGCCAAATACAGCGCAGCAAAGCCTGTCGAGCTTCGACTATTTGCGGGGATTGAGCACCATTTGCGTCTGCGTCACCAGCGCGCACAGCTTGCCGTCGCCGCGGGTGATGCGGGTCTGCCAGACCATGGTGGTGCGGCCGCGATGCAGCGCCGTGCATTCCGCATAAGCCACATCGCCGATCGGAATGGCGGCGAAAAAATTGGTCTTGCTCTCGACCGTGGTGGTGGACTGGCCCGGCTTGAGGTTGGCCATGGTGGCGGTGCCGCCGATATTATCGGCCAGCGACATGATGGCGCCGCCATGCATGATGCCGAAGCGATTGTTGAATTCCTCGCGCACGGGGAGCTCGGCGGTGACACGCTCAAGCGAGATATGCGTCACTTTCATTCCGATAAAATCGGCATAGGCCGGCTGCGTGTAGGCCATCTGGTTGATATCGCTCATTGCCAATGCTCCGCCCGCGTTCAGACATGCAAAGGCGCGGACCTTAGACCCGCGCCCTTGTTCAACACTGTATAACGCGACGAGCGCGCGCCTGTCACTTCGGCTGCGGTACGATGCGCAGGTAGGGCCGCGGCGCCTTGAAGCCCTGCGGCCAGATCTTCTTGGCATCCTCGTCGCTGACCGAGCCGGCGATAATCACGTCCTCGCCCGGTTTCCAGTTGGCCGGCGTGGCGACGCTGTGTTTTGCGGTCATCTGCATCGAGTCGATAACGCGCAGGATCTCGTCGAAATTGCGCCCGGTGGTCATTGGATAGACCAGGATCAGCTTGATCTTCTTGTCCGGACCGATGATGAAAACATTGCGCACGGTCATGTTATTGGCGGCGGTGCGGCCGTCCGAAGTGCCGGTGGTCGCCGCCGGCAGCATGCCATAGGCCTTGGAGATCTTCAGCTCGGTGTCGCCGATCATCGGATAGTTCGGCGCGAAGCCGACCACGTCCTTGATGTCGCACGCCCACTTGGCGTGATTGGCGACCGGATCGACCGACAGTCCGATGATCTTGACGTTGCGTTTGTCGAACTCCGGCTTCATGCGCGCCATGGTGCCGAGCTCGGTGGTGCATACCGGCGTGAAATCCTTGGGGTGCGAGAACAGGATGCCCCATGAAGTGCCGAGCCAGTCGTGGAAGCGGATTTTCCCTTCGGTGGTGTCCGCCTCGAAATCGGGAGCGGTGTCGCCGATTGCCAAAGTCATCATAGTCCTCCCTGAAGCCAATTTTGCCCTAAGTTCGAGCGCTTAATATAATCGCCCGCATGCGCGCTTAACAGGCCCGGGTCCCTCGCCCGGGTCCCTCGCTCAACGGCCGGCGGATTTAGCTTCCGCCTCGAGGCCGACGGTACGACCGGGAAAGCCGGCGGCGTCGAAATAGCGCGTTCCGCCCATCGCTTGCGTCTTGAGTACGGTCTGCAAGCCATTGGCGCTCTTGGCCGAGCGTAGGGTCCAGCTGCGCACGGCCGGCATGCGCCCGCCCGGCATGGCCTCGCGCAGCACGCGGCCGATGAGACGGCCCTTTGCCTTGATCCTGAGCTTGAGGATATGGGCGATGGTCTTGCCGACATCGGCATTGCTGGCCGGCGCTTTGTCGACAAAGCCGGTCTTGAACGACGGCCCGATCGCCGCCATGAAATTCATGGTGTCGGCGCGGCTGAAGCTGCCGTGCATGCCCTGGCCCTGTTGCAGGCCGGTATCGGCTACCTCGGCCGCGCACAGCAGCGGCTGTTCGCAGCCGGTGGCGAAGGATTTGAAGTTGACCGCGATGGCCGGATGCGGCGGCCGCGCCGCTCCCTTCAAGTTGATGGCCGACATCGGCAGCGTGCCCTGGTAGCGCCCGAGCGAGGCGTCGACGAAAATGCCGCTGACATAATCCTGCGCGAGCAGCGCCTTGACGACTTGCGCCGCCAGCTTGCGGTTCTTGCCGGGCAGATAGATCAGATCGGAACCGCCATTGGCGGCGACGACGACATCCGGCTTAGCCGGATTGTGGCCGATCAAGCCGCTGCCACGTTTAGGATGCGCGCCGGCGGCGACCGGTGCGTTTTTTTCTTCGGGATCGTGCAGCGGCATCGCCAATGCCTTGGCGAGGTCGATGGCGAGGAAGCCGGGCGGCAGCAGGCCCTCCGGCACGTCGGCATATTTGGCTTTCGCCGCCGCGCTGGTCTGGCTCTGCTTTGAAATCGTCGAGAAGCCATGGTCGGCCGCCACGACGATGTCTGTGGTCGCCGCCAGGCCGAGCTCGTCGAGCGCCTTGCGCAGTTGCGCCAGATTGTTGTCGGCGTTCTTGATGGCGGCGAGCGAAGTCGGTCCGTTGATGCCGGGCGTCAGCGCATTCAGGCTGTCGCCTTGATTGTGCTGCGCGCCGTCCGGATCGCGCGACCAGAACACCAGCACGAACGGCTTGTTGCGCGCCTTGAAGGCCGGCAACACGACCCTGGTGGCGACATCGACGAAATAGGCCTGCTGCTCGATATTGGCGACGGTGGTGCCGGGCGTGTTGAAGTCGCCGGCCTTGCCATTATCGCCGCGCGTCGGCGCGACGATCGGTAGGCCGGCTTTCTCCAGTGCGGCCTTCATCTCGTCGGACAGCGGCGCGCCGTGATTACGGCCGGTCGAGTCGTCTATCACGATAGTGTGCCGGCCGGGACGATTGGCGCGGTCGGTATGGTCGAAGATCAAGGTCGGTCCGAGTTTGCCGATGGCGGCGGTGCTGAAGCCGGCGCGGCGGGCCGCCTTCAAGATCGTTTCCTCGTTGAGGTAGTCGCCGTCGAAATGCTCGTCGACGTCGAACAGCACCGCGTTGTTTTCCAGGAACGGGGTGACGGTGCCGCCGGCCGGCGCCACCGGATAGCCGGTATAGATCGTGTTGCTGAAGTCGCCGGTGTCGCCGAGGTAATGGCCGGTCGCCATGGCGGAGGCATTGGCGGTGGTGAAGGTCGGAAACAGCGAATGCGGATTGGCGAAATTGACGCCCTGGTCGCGGATCGTGGCCATGGTCGGCGCGGTCTGCAGCGTCACCATCAGCGCGCGCATGCCATCGGGCACGAACAAGATGAGATTGCGCGGCGGGGCCGCGTTGGCTGTCCCCAGTTGCAGGCCGAGGACGGCACAAGCGGCCAGCAGCAGAATTTTCGACCTGAACGCCATAAATGTTCTCCCGGCGGTATAGGCGAGGATTGTCCGCTGGATACCCGCGCTGCAAGACAGTAATGTAACAAATGCCGGTTATCCGCAGCCATCTCCGCCCGCTCCGGCGCCGGGCGCTATTCCCAAGGCCTTAATGTTCAAGCGTATCCTCATTGCCAATCGCGGCGAAATCGCCTGCCGCATCATCAAGACCGCGCGCCGCATGGGCATCGAGACGGTCGCCGTCTATTCCGACGCCGACAAGGACGCCCTGCACGTCGAGATGGCCGACACGGCCATCAATATCGGGCCGCCGGAGGCCGCCAAGAGCTATCTGCTGATCGACAAGATCGTTGCCGCCTGCAAGGCGAGCGGGGCCGAGGCCGTGCATCCGGGTTACGGCTTCCTGTCCGAGCGCGAGGCCTTCGCCAACGCGCTGGCCGCGGCCGGCATCGTGTTCATCGGGCCGAACACCAAAGCGATCGCCGCCATGGGCGACAAGATCGAATCGAAGAAGGCGGCGGCGGCGGCCAAGGTGTCGACCGTGCCCGGCCATCTCGGCGTCATCGCAGATGGCGACGAGGCGATCGTGATCGCCGAACAGATCGGCTACCCGGTGATGATCAAGGCCTCAGCCGGCGGCGGCGGCAAGGGCATGCGCATCGCCTATTCCAAGGCGGAAGTGGCGGAAGGCTTCGCGCGCTCGAAGTCGGAGGCGAAGTCCTCGTTCGGCGACGACCGCATGTTCATCGAGAAGTTCATCACCG
>JACQDO010000325.1 GCA_016201085.1 Hyphomicrobiales bacterium
CCCACTTTTCGGGATCATGCGCTATCTGCGCGCCAGTTGCGCGGCGTCCTGCGGCTGTGCGTCGGGCGCGCGCAGATAGAGCGGCTTTGGCGGTAATCCGGTTTCCACCGCGGCGGCGCCGAGGCGGGCCACCCAGTCGATGTCGGGGGCCTGCCGCTGCTCGATCGCGGCCGGCGGGCGAACGCCTTCCGGCCAGGCCGCCGCCAGCATATTGGCCGCGGTGCCGGTGAGGCGCGGGGCGCCGGTCGCCGCCGCGCGCAGCGCTTCGCGCAACGGCACCAGCCGCGGCGTCACCAGCGTGCGGCCGCCGGGCCCGAACACTTGGCAGTAGACGTGGTCGTGCCGCGCATCGATGGCCACCACCACCGGCAGCGTGTCGTCGGCGGCGATGAGCGGCGCGGCGAAGGCGGCGAGCGTGGACAGCCCGACCGCCGGTTTGCCGGCGGCGAGCGCGATGCCGCGCGCGGCCGATATCCCGACCCGCAAGCCGGTGAAACTGCCGGGGCCGGTGGTGACCGCGATGCGGTGGAGCTCGGAAAAAGTGAGATGAGCACGGTCGAGCACGCGCGCGATCAGCGGGATCAGCGCCTCGGCATGGCCGCGCTGCATGGGCAGCGATTCATGCGCGATGACGTCGGCCCGCTCGGTGTCGAGCACGGCAGCCGAACAGGCCTCGAGTGCGGTATCGATGGCAAGGACGCGCATGATTCGAGTTTAGCACCACGGCGGCAAAAACAACGATGTCATTCCGGGGCGCCGCGAAGCGGCGAGCCCGGAATCCAGGGACGCGCATTGTGCTGGTAACTCTGGATTCCGGGTCCGCGCCTTCGTCGCGTCCCGGAATGACTGAAAACTAAACCGGCCTGACCTCGTTCACCTCGGGCACGAAGTGGCGCAGCAGGTTCTGGATGCCGTGCTGCAGCGTGGCGGTCGAGGACGGGCAGCCCGAACAGGCGCCCTTCATTTGCAGAAACACGACGCCTTCCTTGTAGCCCTTGAAGGTGATGTCGCCACCGTCGCCGGCCACCGCCGGCCGCACGCGGGTCTCGATCAGGTCCTTGATGATGGCGACGGTTTCGGCGTCGTTGGCGTCGAAGAATTCATCCGCCCCGGCTGCGGCCGGCTGCGCATTGGCCGCCAGAAGCGGCGCGCCCGACATGTAGTGCTCCATGATGGCGCCGAGGATCGCCGGCTTGATCTGCTGCCATTCACCGGCGGTCTTGGTGACCGAGATGAAATCGGAGCCGAAGAACACGCCGGAGATATTCGGAATGTCGAACAGACGCTCGGCCAGCGGCGATTGCCCGGCCGCCTGCCGGTTCGGCATGTCGAGCGTGCCGGCATCGAGCACGGCCCGCCCGGGCAGGAATTTCAGCGTCGCCGGGTTGGGCGTGGCTTCGGTCTGGATGAACATCGGTTTTGCTCCTCAAACGGGTTCAAGGCCCGCCGATCGCAGTGTGTATCTCAACTAAATGGCGCTTGGATTGATCAAGGTCAACCGGCTTTCATCAAGAACTGGCGTCGATGTCTTCGTCGCTCAGGTGCCCAGGTACGATGGCCACGGGGATTGGAAAGGTTCCGGCGGTCTTGCCAAGGCCCGAGACCAGCGGGCCGGGGCCTTCCTTGCCGGTGCCGGCCGCCAGTACCAGGATGCCGATATCGGCGTCCTCCTCGATCAGCTTGACGATCTCCTCGGCCGTGTCGCCCTCGCGGATCACCCGGTCCGGCGTGATGCGCGCGATATCTTTTATGCGCACGGCGAATTTGTCGAGTGCCTTATTGGCCGCTTCCTGCTCCTCGGCCTTCATGATGTCGGCGACCCCCAGCCATTGCTGGTTGCGATCGGCGATCTCGATCACGCGCAGCATGACGATCTGCGACTTGGTGCGGCCGGCGCGCTTGGCCGACCAATAGACGGCACGGTCGCATTCCTCGGTGTCGTCGATGACGACCAGGTATTTGCGTTTGTGGCCTTTTTCGAAACTTTTGCGCTTGCTGCTCATGCCAGGGATGGTGGCACGGCGCCCGCCGCGTCGACAAGCCGGGCTGCTGCCGGATCGGGGCGCCGGATATTGCGTAAGGCGAGCCGAGGGTTAGCGGTTATCGCCGCACGAAGCCGACAATATCCTTGACCGCCTTCATGGTTTCGGCGGCGAGCACCTGCGCGCGCTGCGAACCGTCGGCCAGAACCTGGTCGATATACATCGGGTCCTGCATCAGCTTCTTCATTTCGGCGCCGATCGGCCCGAGCTTGGCGACCGAAAGATCGGCCAGCGCGCTCTTGAAGGTGGAAAACTGCCCACCGCCGAACTCGCGCAGCACGTCGGATTTGCTGACGCCTTTCAACGCCGCATAGATGCCGACCAGATTGTCCGCCTCCGGCCGCGGCTCCAGGCCCTTCTCCTCGCTCGGCAGCGGCTCCGGATCGGTCTTGGCCTTGCGGATTTTCTGCGCGATGGCGTCGGCGTCGTCGGTCAGATTGATGCGTGAATAATCCGATGGCTCCGACTTCGACATCTTCTTGGAGCCGTCGCGCAGCGACATCACCCGCGTCGCCGGCCCCTGGATGATCGGCTCCGGCAGCGGGAAGAACGCCTCGCCGAAACCATGCGCGTGGATCGATGGCGCGAAGTCGACGTTGAATTTCTGCGCGATGTCGCGCGACAGCTCCAGATGCTGCTTCTGATCCTCGCCCACCGGCACATGGGTGGCGCGATAGACCAGAATGTCGGCCGCCATCAACACCGGATAAGCGTAGAGCCCGACCGATGC
>JACQDO010000335.1 GCA_016201085.1 Hyphomicrobiales bacterium
ATCAAGAAGGATCACGTTCGTATTCGACTTAAAATTTCCATCTATTTGCTTATCAGTACCGTGGCCTTTTTTTTCTTTTCTCACTACGAAGCCAGAGATTGGGTGTCCGCCCCAGCTTCGTGCGGTAACAGTCGAGATGATCGGAACTGCCCCTAATTCCAATCCGCCAATCGAATCAATTTCAAATTCATGCTGAAGCAGTTCGTAGATAATTTCAGCGATGAGGTATCCGCCTTCTGCGTCGAACATCGTCGGCTTCATGTCAAGGTAGTAGTCACTGGTAGCCCCCGACGCGAGTTTGAAGCTGCCTTTCAGCAGAGATTTTTGTTTGATGATTTCAAGCAGCCGCGCCTTTTCTTTCGAAAGGCTCGCCAGCGATTTGGGCGCGGCAACGGTTTGGAGCATATGTCTATCGTCTCTGCGAGTTGAAACCCGACCACCAGCAGCGCGTGCGCCGGTCACGTTCGCCATTCGGGTTGGCATTGATTTCGCCTTTATATGTTGAGGATGTTCTTCGTTGCAACACCACTCACCAACACAGACTTGCGATTCATTGGAAATAGATAACCTGATCTGAGTATCAAATGAAAGAGATTTCTTTGCAGATTCAACAGGTTACTTGGGCCAAAAAAGAGTCCAAAATCAAAGGGATAGGTTTTTCAAGCAAAAAGCAACTAACGCACGATCGCCCAAAGTACTGGTCGGTTTGGCCCCGGCACTGATCGAATAAGGCCCTTGACCCGATGGTGACGCATCGCGGCACCGACGCGCCGATTGATAACTGCTACATAATTCCGCAAAAATGTTAGGCGAGCATAACGATTCAATCTGAACGCATCGCGCTCCAGCCGCCGGCAGTATGCAACGAATGGCGATCAGCGCAGCGCCTGGCCCTGACCGGTGGCGCGCCGCCGCACCTGGGCGTAGGTGCCAAGCTCGGTGAAGCCGCCGTCGACCGGCAGATCGAGGCCGGTCAGGAAGCCCGCCTCTTCGCTCGCCATGAACAGCACGGCATGGGCGACGTCCGCCAGGCTGGCGTCGCGCCCCATCGGCGTCATCGACTCCATGGCCTCGACGAAATTGGCCGCGCCCGCCACCATCGGCGTTTGCACGATGCTGGGATGCACGGCGTTCACCCGGATGTTCCAGGGCGCATATTCCATCGCCGCCGCCTTGGTCAGGCCGCGCAGGCCCCATTTGGAGGCGCTGTAGGCGGCCGCGAAATGTCCGTTGATGCCGGCGGTCGAACCGATATTGACGATTGCGCCGCCGCCGCTGGCGCGCAGGCCTGGATGCCGAGAAACGGGCCGGTCAGGTTGACCCCCAGCACGCGCTCCCAGTCGGCGCGCGCGGTGCCGGCGAGATCGACGCCGCGCAGGGAAATGCCGGCATTATTGACCAGCACATGCAGCGAGCCGAACGTCTTCAGCACGAAGGCGACGGCGTCGTGCCAATCCGCTTCGCTGGTGACGTCGAGATGGCGATACTCCGCCTTGCCTCCGGCCTGCGCGATCGCGCGCGCCAGCTCAACGCCCTCGGTGTCGAGCACGTCGCCCACCACCACCCGCGCGCCGGCCTGCGCGAACAGCCGCGCCTCGGCCGCGCCCTGGCCACGGCTGCCGCCGGTGATGAGAACGGTTTTACCGGCGAAGTCCCACTGCACGATGCCTGCCCTTTCGTGTTGAAGGCGAGGACGGAACCTAGCAATCTGTTCGAACGAAGTCCCTCGCCTTGCGAAAGTTGCACCATGCTCCTGGTCAAAACCTATCTCGATAAAAGCCGCATCCACGGACTCGGCGTCTTTGCCGGCCAATTCATCCGCAAGGACACGAAGATCTGGCGCTTCGTCGACGGCTTCGACCGCTTCTATTCGCCCAGGCAATTCGCCAGGCTGCCGAAGCAGGCACGCGACTACATCAAGTTCCATGGCTATCGGGTCGACGGCGAGATCATTCTCACCGGCGACCACGACTGCCACATGAACCATTCCGACGACGCCAATACCTATCTGCATAACGGCTATGCCATCGCCCGCGGCAATATCCGCAAGGGCGAAGAGATCACCAACGACTACCGGGAATTCGACCCCGGACTTTGCGCGGCGTTCCTGGGCAGGAAAAAGCGGCCTTGAAGTTATTTGCTTATGTCAGGAACAAGACATAGAGCGGGAGGTTCTCCTCCTAGAGGTAGACCTAAAGGTGCCGGAACCAACCGGCACATCCTGTCGCATAGAACTCCCTGTTACCGAGCAACAGGGTCTACGGGCAGCAGAGCAGCGACTTGCTCACCAGGTCAAAAAACCAAGAACAACAGGAACCGGGAGGCTTGCTTATGCAGGATGCCCAATATTTTCGCGAGCAAGCGAATCTTTGTCTCGATGTTGCGCGGCAAGTCAGCGATCGGACGTTGGCCGAGGGCTTACGGCTGGACGCCGCGCAATATTTCATGCGCGCGATGGAACTCGAAAACAAAACGGAACCTTCGACTTCTCAGCGGAGAAGCCAAGCCACCGCAAAACAATAACGGTGGCAGGGAGGAAACGTCGCGTAACGCGAGCACGGTCCGGCATCGGCGATCGCACGCGTCCCCTGTGTGCTGAGGTGATGCCGCCGGCTCGCATCCCGGGTGAGGGGTTAAAAACACAACAAAGCCCCTCACCCACTTTCCGTTAAAAACCGCTACCGCTTCTTGCGCAGCCAGGCGTCGAGGCTCAGGCGGCCCGCTCCGATCACGAACAGGAACAGGAAGCCGCCAGTCATGGCCATGTTCTTGTAGAAGGCCGAATCCTGCACACGCCGCTGCGCCACGTCGCTAAAATTCCAGTAGCGATGCGAGCTGAACGTCGCCACCAGCATGAACACCAACATCACCAACACGACGTAGCGAGTGGCCAGCCCAAGCAGCAGCGCGACGCCGCCGAAGAATTCAACCGGCACCGCGATATAGGCGAGGAACGGCGGCAGGCTGCGGGCGGGGAATGTGGTGGCATAGCCGGCGATATCGAACAGCTTGCCGTAGCCGCTGCGGATGAAAATCCAGGCGAGCAGAATACGGCCTGCCAGCAAAAGGAAATCCGACGTGTTGGCGGCAAGCGCATCGGCGCAGGACAGCGCCGGATGCGAACTACTCTGCATGCTCATGAAGTGCCCCCGGAAGACGTGACGCGGCTGGCGTGGCGCCGCTTTGGTAAAAACAGTTGCCTCGCATGTTTATTCCTTCGGCGGCAATTTCCCAAAAGCGCGGCATAGCTAAATACCGTTCCGCTGGGCTATGACCTGGATTGCCGATAGCATCCAGATCGGATGGGAATCTGTGGGAGGACGAAAGCCATGCACAATTCCAGCGCCATGAAGACCGAGCTGCACGAGACCGAGCAGCGGCTGCTCGGCGAGCTGCGCAGCTTGCGCCGCGGCCAGCGCGCCAGCCGGGCGCCGCGTCCGATAAAACTCACCCTCGGGCAAAGCGTCGCCGACGCGGTCGCCGCCGGCATGGGCTCCTGGCGCTTCATCATCATCCAGTCGGGCATTCTGCTGATCTGGATTATCCTCAACGTCACCGCCTTCATTCAGCAGTGGGACCCCTATCCGTTCATCCTGCTCAATCTGGCGCTGTCGTTCCAGGCCGCCTATGCCGCGCCATTCATCATGATGAGCCAGAACCGGCAGCAGGACATCGACCGCAGGCGGGCCGAGGACGATTTCCACGTCAACGTCAAAGCCGAGCTGGAGATCGAACTTTTGCACCAGAAGATCGATCAGTTGCGCGAGACCGAGGTGGTACAGCTCACCCAGGCGGTCAATAATCTCACGGCGCGGCTGGCCAAGGGTTGATTCGGCACACGACCAAGCGGGCAAACGGAGCACAACATGATCGCGGTGATCTTTGAAGTCTGGCCGGCGCAAGGGCGCAAGGACGATTATCTGACGATCGCCGCCACTTTGCGCGACGATCTGGTCAAGATCGACGGCTTCCTGTCCGTCGAACGCTTCCAGAGTCTCAACGATCCCAACAAACTGTTGTCGCTGTCGTTCTGGCGCGACGAAGCGGCGATCAAGCAATGGCGCACCCAGACGCGCCACCGCGCCAGCCAGGCCAAGGGGCGGTCCGGGGTTTTCGCCGACTACCGGCTGCGCATCGGAAACGTGCTGCGGGATTACGGGCTTACCGATCGCATCGAGGCGCCGGAGGATTCCAAGGCGATACACGATGCAAACGGTTAGGGCGTATTAGGCGGCGGGCCAGCGCGAAGCATGGCCCGGGTGGGCTACCCTGCGGCCTGTCAGACCTTGTTAAGCAGATGGGCCTATGACTTGCGGCATGAAAAAATCATTGCCGGAAACCATGTTTGGCGACAACGACCAGCCGCGCTTGAGCATGCTGCGCAATTGGGTGCTCGACCACCAGGTCACCGAAATCGAGATGAACGAGCGGCAGTTCTGGAATTTCGCCCAGTTACAGCCGGTGGCCGAGAAGCCCTGGGTCACCTTCATGGGCCGCCATCTGCGCGTGCCGAACATGCCGGAAGATGCGCAACGGCAGCTCGGCATCTTCGACATCAAGAACGGCCCCGGCGCCATCTGAACGACCCCGGCGCGCCTGTCCGGCATTTGCATCGAATTAATCGAATTGTTTCACAACGCGCTTTACACGCGTTTGACGATTGCCATTGAGAATGGCCGTTCAAGACCATTTCGATGACCAAAGGCGTTGATGACCCCGGCCGTTTCGTCAGCACACCGCGATGATGCCTCAGGCGTTTCACTGGCCGTTCGCTGCGGCCAGGCCGCCCTCGCATTCGCTTTTGCCATCGTCCTCATGGACGGCATGTTGCGGACCGACGACGAACGCTTTGTCATTTCGCTCAACGAGCTCGATTCCGACGCGGTGGTGGTGTCCCTGGCGATTGCCGGTTTTCCCGCATTGGTCCGCGCACAAACGTCGGCGCTGGACGATGCCCGCGCCGCTGCCGCCCGTACCGAAACAAACCAAGAGCTGAAATTTACGGAACTGGCGCGCTTCGAGCCGCGGACCGTCGACCGCGGCGTGGCGCCCGATCCGGTGACCCAGCACCGCTATGAAGTGCTGCCGAAAATTTTCGCCGCCTATCGAGCCATGCTGAAGCTGGTCGCCGTGATGCACCCGCGGCGCGGCCAAGACGACGCGGCGGCGACGCTCGTCGGCCTGGCCTCGACTTACAATCCCTACCGTGCCGGCAAGGACGGGGGCGGCATCGAAACCGCCTCCGGCGAGTCCTACGACCCGGCGGCGTGGACGGCGGCGATCCACATCGATTTGCGCGACCGGTTCGGCGGCATCCGCTATGGCCGGCTCTATCGGCCCGTCTTTGCGCTGGTGGAGAACGGCGACAAGCGGATCATCGTCAAGATCAACGATGTCGGCCCGCTCATGCCCGGCCGCGTGATCGATCTCAACGAACGCAGCATGAGCTATTTCGATCCGTATTTGCAGCGCGGGCTCATCGGCGACGTCAAGGTCACGCTGCTGCCCGGCGCGGATTGGACGCCCGGCCCCGTCGGCGGTCTCGAACTGACGAGCTATGCCAGCGCGCAATAGTGGCCGGCGCGCGAGACTGTGCACATTGCGAGCAGCAATCTCTCTTTCCCCTCTCCCCTTGCGGGAGAGGGTGCCCG